>DASXRB010000807.1:0-4093 GCA_036506875.1 Kribbellaceae bacterium
CCCCGAGAACCGGATCTCCGACCACCGCGTCGGCTACAAGGCCTACAACCTCGACCACTTCATCGGCGGCGACATCGCCCCGGTGATCCAGGCCCTGACCGAGGCCGACCTGGCCGAGCGGCTCGCGGCTGTCGACCCGACTAGATGACCGCTGCCCGGACGCTGATCGCCGGTGCCGCGCGCCGGCTGGCCGAGGCCGGCGTCGAGTCCCCGGAGTACGACGCCGCCGAGCTGCTCGCGCACGTGTGCGGCACGTCGCGGAGCAAGCTCGCGCTGGTCGAGGTCAGCCCCGCTCAGCAGACGTCGTACGACGAGCTGGTGGCGCGGCGGGCCGCGCGCGAGCCCCTGCAGCACCTGACGGGTACGGCGGCGTTCCGCTACCGCGAGCTCGCCGTCGGACCGGGGGTGTTCGTGCCGCGGCCGGAGACCGAGGTCATGGCCGGCTGGGCCCTCGAACGCCTGGCGAGCACGGCGAACCCCGTCGTTGTCGACCTGTGTGCCGGCTCCGGGGCCATCGCCGGCGCGATCGCGACCGAGCACCCCGGCAGCGTCGTACACGCGGTGGAGAAGTCGCCCGAGGCGTGTGCCTGGGCGCGGCGGAACCTGACCGGCACCGGGGTCGTCCTGCACGAGGCCGACATCGACGGTTGCCTGAAGGAGCTGGACGGCACGGTGGACCTGGTCGTCGCCAACCCGCCGTACATCCCGCTGGCCGCGTGGGAGTCGGTCGCCGCGGAGGCGCGCGACCACGACCCGGCGCTGGCACTGTGGTCCGGGGACGACGGGCTGGACGCGATCCGGGTGGTGGCGGCGACGGCGGCACGGTTGCTGAAACCGGGCGGCTGGTTCGCCTGCGAGCACGCGGACGTGCAGGGTGAGTCGGCGCCGGCGGTGTTCGCGGCCACCGGCGACTTCGCCGAGGTGCGCGACCAGGCCGACCTCGCCGGGCGGCCGCGGTTCGCGACCGGGCGGCGGGTCACTCGTACGTGACGAGCACCGGCCGCGGCCGCAGGGCGAGCACCTCGGCGGCGGTCATCAGCCGGCCGTGATGCCGGGTGTCCTCGTCGTAGAAGAGCTTGAAACCCGGCTGCACGCCCGCGGCGCGGCCGGGGACGAGGCGGTTCCAGGTCTTGATCTTCTCCGTCCGCGGGCCGATGCCGTCGACGGACTTGATCGTCGCCACACCCGGGTGCTGCCTGAGCGCACGCTCCTTCGACACGATCAGCGGCGACAGCTGGTGGAAGACGAAGACCTTCTCCGGCAGGCCGTGGCGGGTGACCAGGCCGCTCAGGTACGACGCGATGGCGTCGAGCTCGGCGCCGGTGGTGTGCCCGAACACGTCGCCCGGTATCTGTCGCGGCCCCACGGCCCACTCGGGGTCGAACGCCAGGCCGACGTCTGGTTGGGTGAGCCAGCGCTCGTAGCGGCGGATCTCGCGCAGCGGGTCGGCGCGGCCGGGCTGGATGTCGATCAGCAGCAGCATCCGGTGCCGGCGGGCGACGGCGAGGTAGCGGTCGACCTCGGCGTCGTTGATCCGGCTGCGGTACATGCGGTCCGGGCCGGGGTGCGCGTTGGCGACGACCGCGATGAGCTCCATGACCGGCAGCGGGACCCGGCCGGCGGCGTACATGCGCGCGACGCGCTCGAGCCGGTCGGCGCGGGCGTCGAGGTCGGCGTCCAGCGGGCCGAGCTCGGGGGAGCCGGGCATCCCGACGTACGCGACCAGCTGGTGGCGCGGGAACACCGTCCGCCCGCCGCGCGGCAGGTCCGCGGGCCGGGGCACGAACGGTGCGGTGGGGCGCGGGGTGGCCTCGGCGGGGCTGGGCGACGGCGACGGAGCGCCGGTGGCACGTGTGTCCTCGATGCTGCACCCGGCCGGCGCGCTCACGCAGACCAGTGCGCAGCACGTCAGCAGGACACGGACCGGGCGGAACATTGCGCCCAGTCTGCCGTGCCCGGACCGGTGTGTCAGCCCGCGCCGGCCGCGTAGTCGTCGATCTCGGCGAGCACGCGCTCCTTCACCGCGTCGCCGGCGAACGAGTGCCGGACCGCCGCCCGGGCCAGGTCCGCGACGCCGGCGGCGTCCAGACCGAGCAGCCGGGCGGCGACGCCGTACTCGGTGTTGAGGTCGGTGCCGAACATCGGCGGGTCGTCGGAGTTGATCGTGACCGGGACACCGGCGGCGACCATCGCCGGCAGCGGGTGCTCGTCGAGGGACGCGACCGCGCGGGTGGCGATGTTGGAGGTCGGGCAGACCTCGAGCGCGATGCCGTTCCCGGCCAGGTGCTCCAGCAGCGCCGGGTCCTCGGCCGCGGAGGTGCCGTGGCCGATCCGCTCGGCGCCGAGCAGGCGGACGGCGTCCCACACCGTCTGTGGACCGGTGGTCTCGCCCGCGTGCGGCACGCTGTGCAGCCCGGACGCGCGGGCGGCGTCGAAGAACGACTGGAACTGCGGCCGCGGCACCCCGATCTCCGGTCCGCCGAGCCCGAACGACACCAGGCCCTCCGGCCGGATCTTCGTTGCCACGCGCAACGTTTCCTCGGCGGCCGGCAGGCCGGACTCGCCGGGGATGTCGAAGCACCAGCGCAGCACGACGCCCAGCTCGCGCTCGGCCGCGACCCGGGCGTCCTCGATCGCCTCGCAGTACGCCTCGGCCGCGATCCCGCGCAGGATCGACGTGTACGGCGTGCAGGTCAGCTCGGCGTACCGGACCTGCTGGCGCGCCAGGTCGCGCGCGACCTCGAACGTCAGCATCCGCACGTCCTCCGCCGTCTGCACCAGATCGACCACCGACAGGTACACCTCGACGAAGTGCGCGAAGTCGGTGAACGCGAAGTACGACGCCAGCTCGGCGGGGTCGCGCGGCACCGTCGAGCCCGGGTGCCGGGCGGCGAGGTCGGCGACGATCCGCGGTGACGCGGACCCGACGTGGTGGACGTGCAGCTCGGCCTTGGGAAGGCCGGCGACGAAGGCGTCGAGATCTGGTTGCGCGCTCATTTGCGTGGAATGGTACTGGCGCACGGGGACAGTACGACGTCAGCTTCCACCGCCACGAGGAGCATCTGATGCGACGATCCGCAT
The DNA here is from genome assembly GCA_036506875.1 of Kribbellaceae bacterium. GTDB lineage: Bacteria > Actinomycetota > Actinomycetes > Propionibacteriales > Kribbellaceae > DASRHY01. The sequence continues at coordinate 3,082 of DASXRB010000807.1, forward strand.
TCGTACTGACGATCACGACGATCTCGGCGCTGCTGCTACCCGCCGGCGCCGTCGCCGGACCGGGATCCGAACCGGACGACGAGGGACCGCTCGGCGGCCCGGCCGCGCCCGAGGACTACAGCTACGTGCAGAAGAGCGCGCCCGGGATCGGCATCCCGCGCGACGCCTACGCCAGCGCGGCCGCGCAGGCCCTGGCGCTGCCGGCCACCGGCCGGCAGTGGCGGCTGATCGGTCCGTCGAACATCGGCGGCCGGATCACCTCCGTCGCGCTCGACCCGCTGCACGACGGCACCCTCTACGTCGCCGCGGCCAGCGGCGGCATCTGGAAGAGCACCGACGCCGGCCAGACCTTCGCGCCTGCCTGGCCCGAGCTGAGCACCCAGGCGATGGGCGCGGTCGCGACCGCGCCGGACGGCACCGTCTACGCGGGGACGGGTGAGCCGAACCCCGGCGGCGGCAGCGTCACCTACGAAGGCACCGGCCTGTACGTGTCCCGTGACGGCGGGTCGTCGTGGAAGCCGAGCGGGCTGCGCGAGTCCGGCGCGATCAGCGCGATCACGATCGACCCGCGCGACCCGCGGCGGATGTTCGTCGCCGCGGCCGGGTCGCTCTACAACGGCGGCGGCGACCGCGGTGTCTACCGCTCGCTGGACGCCGGGCGGACCTGGACCCAGGTGCTGGCCGGCGCGAACGAGTTCACCGGCGCCACCGAGGTGATGCTCGACCCGCGCGACGGCAACCGGATGTACGCCGTGCTCTGGGACCACCGGCGCAAGCCGAACCTGCGCCAGTACGGCGGCGTCGGCTCCGGCGTCTTCCGCTCCACCGACGGCGGCACGACCTGGCAGCGGCTGGACAGCCTGGTCGCGTCCGGGCCCGCGGTCGGGCGGATCGGCCTCGGTCTGGCGCCCGGCCAGCCGGACCGGCTGTACGCGATCCTCAGCCGCGGCAGCACCGGCGCGGGCGCGTTCGACGGGTTCTACCGCTCCGACGACGGCGGCGACACCTGGAC
>DASXRB010000808.1:0-1553 GCA_036506875.1 Kribbellaceae bacterium
TAGAACTCGAAGGCCGAGCCGTGGAGGTCGTTGGTGCCGGACTTGGTGACGACGTTGATCACGGCGCCGCCCGCGCGTCCGTATTCCGCAGAATAGGCGTTCCGGTTCACCACGAACTCCTGCACGGCGTCCTGGCTGAACTGGTAGGGCGCGCGGCCGGAGCCGGTGCGGCCCAGGGTCTGGCCGAAGAAGGTGTTGTTGTTGTCGGCCCCGTCGATGACCAGGCTGTTGAGGACGCCGCGCTGGCCGGCGAAACTGATGTCCCCGCCGCGGGTGTCGCGGGTGAGGACGTAGTCGTGTGTCTTGCTTTGCACCAGCGCCAGGCCCCGCGCCGTGTCCGGATCGGTCGGGAGGTTCGCGGGCAGCGTCAGGATGACGGGGTTCGGGATGCTGCGGCGCTGCCCGTCATAAGAGGCGAAAAAGAACGCTTTATCCTTCTGGATGGGCCCGCCCAGCGACGCGCCGAACTGGTGGATGCGGAAGGGCGAGCGGGCCGCGATCGGCGTCCGGATCTTGTTGTTGTAGCTGTTCGCGTTCAAGGACTTGTCGCGGTAGAACTCGACGGCCGAGCCGTGGAGGTCGTTGGTCCCCGACTTCGTCACCACGTTGATGACCGCCCCGCCCGCCCGGCCGTACTCGGCAGAGTAGGCGTTCCGGTTGACCACGAACTCCTGCACGGCGTCCTGGCTGAACTGGTAGGGCGCGCGGCCGGAGCCGGTGCGGCCGAGGGTCTGGCCGAAGAAGGTGTTGTTGTTGTCGGCCCCGTCGATCACCAGGCTGTTCAGCACGCCGCGCTGGCCGGCGAAGCTGATGTCGCCGCCGCGGGTGTCGCGGGTGACGCCGGGCGTCGTGAGGACGAAATCGATGAAGTTGCGGCCGTTCACCGGGAGGTTGGCGACGGCGGTCGCGTGGACGCTGGAGGCCTGGTAGGTCCGCGCCGCCTCGATCACCGGCGTCTCCGCGGTGACCGTCACCTCTTCGCGCGTGCCGGCCACCTTCAGCGACAGGTCCGCCGTGAGGGTCTGGCCGATCGTCAGCTCGAGGTTCGCGCGCTTGGTCGTCGCGAAGCCGGAGAGGCTGGCCGTCACCTCGTAGGTGCCCACCGGCAGCAGCGGGGCGCGGAAGAGGCCTTTGGCGTCGGTGACCGTGTCGCGAACGATGCCCGTGGCCTGGTTGCGGATGCTGACCGTGACGCCCGGCAGGACGGCGCCGGACTGGTCGGTGATCGTCCCCTCGATCGCGCCGCCGGCGGCCTGGGACTGAGCGAGGGCCGGTACGACGGTCGCCAGGACGGCGGCGAGGGCCAGGGAGAGGCGGACGGTGGTCATTCTCGGCATGAGATCGGCTCCTCTTTAATGAAGATGCAGCCTAGACCCAGGCTGCCGTGAGAGTCAACGGCGGCCAGGCCGGCTCGCGGGCCGCGCGGCCGCCATCCGCACCGCACCCTCGATGCGTCGGGCGCGGGTCTCCGGCTTCTTCGCCTCCTCGATCGCCTCGACGTGCTCGCGCTGATGCGTGTAGCTCAGCTCCTGCCAGCGCTCCCAGGCCGGCGG
>DASXRB010000809.1:0-6040 GCA_036506875.1 Kribbellaceae bacterium
GGCCTGTTCGTCAGCGGTGCCGACGTGGACGCCGCGGACACTCCGTTGCGTGCCGTGGCGCACGCCGGGCTGGTGTCGATCTTCTCGCTCGTGCTCGGCATCGTCGGCACGGCCGGGGAGTACCGGCACCGGACGGTGACCGACACCTTCCTCGGCACGCCGCGGCGGCAACGGGTGGTGGCGGCCAAGCTCGTCGCCTACGCCGCGGCGGGCGCAGCGCTGGGCCTCGTCAGCGCGGTCGTGTCCACCAGTGCGACAGCGGTCTGGCTGGCGGCCAAGGGTGGCTCGCTCGACCTGTCCGACCCGGCCGTGTGGCGTACGCTGGCCGGCTGCGTGGTGTGGAACGCGTGCTTCGGCGCGATCGGGGTCGGCCTCGGTGCGCTGGTGCGGAACCTGGTCGGTGCCGTCGCGGTCGCGCTGGCCTGGCTCGCACTGGTCGAGGGCATCGCCAGCCAGCTCCTCGGCGACCTCGGGCGGTTCCTGCCGTTCTCCAGCGGCCTCGCGCTCGAGGACGTGCCGGCGGCGGGTGTGGAGCTGCTGGCGCCGTGGGCCGGCGGGCTGACGCTGGCCGGGTACGCCGTCCTGTTCGCGGCGGTCGCGGTGTCGACTACGGTTGGGCGCGATGTCTCCTAGACGTGCTCGAGCGGTGCGTGGCCGGGTCGGTGACGACCCGGCCACCGCGCTGCGCGAGCTCCTGGTCGACTCGGCGGAGAAGCTGCTCGCCGAGCGCCAGGTCTCGTCGATCACCACCCGCGACATCGCACGCGCCGCCGGAGTGTCGGACGGGGTGCTCTACAACTACTTCGCGAACAAGAACGACCTGCTGGTCGCCGCGCTCGTGCGCAGGTACGCCGGGCTGGTGAGCGGCTTCGACGCCGACCTGCCGGTGCCCGGCAGCGCCACGGTCGAGGAGAACCTGGTCGGCTACGCGCGGGCGGTGCTCGACCTGGTCGCGCAGACGCTGCCGATCGCGGCCGGGCTGATGACCGAGCCCGCGCTGCTGCAGCGGTTCATCGACGAGATCCACACCCAGCCGTTCGGGCCGCAGCGACTGCACCAGCCGATCGCCGACTACCTGACCGCCGAGCAGCGGCTGGGCCGCCTGGGCGAGGTCGACGTCGAGGCCGTGATCACGCTGATCATGGGCCCGGCCCTGATGATGGGCTTCACCGAGCTGGTCGCCGGCACGCCCCGCGAGACCCTGGCAGCGGGACTGCCCGCCGTCGTCCGCACGCTGGTCACCGGCCTGCGCCCGGCTACCTGATGAACAGCGGCATGATCGGCTCGACGAGATCGATCAGGCGATCGAGCGGGACCGGGGCCGGCGGGTCGGACAGGGCCGAGACGCGGACGACGCTGGGGCCCTGCTTGAACACCAGCATGCCCTCGGCCGGCAGGTAGTAGCCCCTCTGGCCGATCGGTGCCGGTGCCGGGCGCGGGTCGCGGCGCGCCTCCGGCATCGGGTTCGCGGTGCGGATCGCGGACTCCACGATCGCCACGGTGCGGGTCTCGGTGCCCCAGATGCAGGTCAGCGTGCCGCGCACCCGGTAGTCGCGGCGCAGCGAGGTCGGTTCGCCCAGGAACTGCTCGGCGACGGCCCCGGACGGCTGGCAGGTGGCGTCGGTGAGCCACCGGGTGCGGGCCACCTTCGCGACCAGCGGCGTCACCGCCCCGGTGAGCGCGGCGGCTTCGGCGCGGGTGAGGTCGTCATCCGCGGTGATGCGTACCGCGCGCCCGCCGGCGACGAACGCGATGCCCTGCCGGCCCAGCTGGGCGTCGTACCCGATGTCCGGGGCGGGCTGCGGCGGCGAGCCGAGGGTGCCGGCCAGCCGGGGCACCGACGTCGGCTGCGCGGGCAGCGCCGAGACGCCGACCTGGATGGTGCGGGTCGAGGTGGTGCGGGCGGTGCCGGTCCGGGTCTGCACGATCGCGCAGACGTCCAGGCTGGGCACGCCGGCGTCGTTCCACGAGTACGGGCGCGCGGTGAGGGTGCCGCCGAGCCGGGGGGCGAGCGCCGCCAGGTCGACGGCGCCGCACACGCTGGGCGGGCCCATACCGGCCAGGCCGTCGCGGTCCGGCGGTCCCGACGGCGCGACGGCGGTGGCCGCCGGCACGGGCGCGGGCGCGGGGGAGGCGGAGGGCCGGGCGGCCTCGCCGCCGGCCGAGCAACCCGCGACGAGCACGAGGCAGCACCCGGCCGCCACCGCCCGGAACCCTCTCATGCCCACCATGGTCCGGCACCGCAGCGCGCGGTGGCGGGAATCGTCACCCGATGGTGACCCGGTCGACTACGATCGCGTCGCCATGCTTAACAGATTCCGGCAGTTCTGGACCAAGGTCATCTCACCCGTCGCCAACCTGCTGCTCCGGCTCGGCGTCAGCCCCGACGTCGTCACGCTGGTCGGCACCATCGGCGTCAGCGCCGGCGCGCTGGTGTTCTTCCCGCGCGGCGAGCTGTGGATCGGCGTCGTGGTCATCACGGCGTTCGTGTTCTCCGACATGCTCGACGGGTACATGGCCCGAACGGCCGGCACCTCGTCGAAGTGGGGGTCGTACCTCGACTCGACCCTGGACCGGCTAGGTGACGGCGCCGTCTTCGGCGGCCTGGTGCTGTACTACGCCGGCCCCGGCGACTCGAACCTGATGGCCGGGGTGACGCTGTGGGCGCTCGTGATGGGTGCCACCACGTCGTACGCGCGGGCGAAGGCGGAGAGCCTCGGCCTGACCGCGAGCGGCGGCCTGGCCGGGCGCGCGGACCGGCTGGTCGCGGTCCTGGTGACGGCGTTCTGGTCCGACGTGCTGGACCTGCCGTGGCTGCTGGATGCGGTGCTGTGGCTGCTCGCGGCCGCGAGCACGATCACCGTGGTGCAGCGCTCCGTGTCGGTCCGCCGCCAGGTCCGCGCGGAAGGCCGGCCGGTGCCGCCCGCCGGCGCGCCCCAGCCGGACGCGTCCCAGCCGGACGCGTCCCAGCAAGGCGCGGCGCAGCCGGACGCGCGGCCGCCGGCGTCCGAGTCCTAGCCGTGCTCGGCCGACACCCAGGCGACCTGCTGTTCGCGGCCGGCTGGAGCGTGGTCCGCACGCTGCCCGAACCGGTGGTGACCCGGGTCTTCGACGTGATCGCCGGTCTGACGGTCCGTCGCGACGGCCACGGGGTACGACGTCTGCGCGGCAACCTCGCCGTGGTCCGGCCGGATCTCGCGGCCGGTGACCTGGACGCCCTGGTGCGGGCCGGGATGCGGTCGTACCTGCGGTACTGGCAGGAGGCGTTCCGGCTGCCGGACTGGGACGACGCCCGGATCACCGGCCGGGTCCGGACCGTGAACGAGTCGATCCTGCGCGACTGCTTCGCCGCCGGCCGCGGCGTGGTGTGCGCGCTGCCGCACCTGGCGAACTACGACCACGCCGGCGCCTGGGCCGGGCGGACCGGGATGCCGGTGACGACGGTGGCGGAGCGGCTCCGGCCCGAGTCGGTGTTCGACCGGTTCGTCGCCTACCGCAAGCGTCTCGGGATGACCGTGCTGCCGCTGACCGGCGGCGACGAGGACGTCTTCGAGGTGCTGGTCCGCCGCCTGCGCGCGGGCGGTTTCGTCTGCCTGGTCGCCGACCGGGACCTGTCCGAGCGCGGTGTCGAGGTGGGTTTCTTCGGCCGCACCGCCAAGATGCCCGCCGGTCCGGCGCTGCTCAGCCTGCGCACCGGCGCCCCGCTCGTCCCGGCGACCCTCCACTACGACGGCCCCGACCTGGTCATCACCTTCCACCCGGTCGTCGAGCCGTCGTCGGCCCGCGCGATGACCCAGCGCTGCGCCGACGCCTTCGCCGAAGGCATCGCCGCCCACCCCGAGGACTGGCACATGCTCCAGCGCATCTTCCTCGACTGAACCCTTCGCGATCATTCGACCTGTGCGGTCACGCGGCCACGCGCGCCGGTGGCCGGAAGGGACCGACGATGGACGACACGCCGGGTCACGAGGGCCCGATGAGCGGATAGAGGATGGCGGGGTGAGGGTTGGGATCGTGTGTCCGTACTCGCTGGGGACGCCTGGCGGGGTGCAGAACCATGTGCGGGACCTGGCCGAGGAGCTGATCGCGAGGGGGCACAGCGTGTCGGTGCTTGCGCCGGTGGACGACGAGGACGCGGCGGCGTCGTACGTGGTGAGCGCGGGGCGCGCGGTCGGGGTGCCGTACAACGGGTCGGTGGCGCGGGTGGCGTTCGGGCCGCGGACGGCGGCCCGGGTGCGGGCCTGGCTGCACGACGGGCGGTTCGACGTGGTGCACGTGCACGAGCCGACGACGCCGAGCGCGTCGCTGCTGGCGCTCTGGTACGGCACCGGGCCGTTCGTGGCGACCTTCCACACCTGGCAGGTCCGGTCCCGGGCGATGAGCGCCGCGGCCGGCCTGCTGCGCCCGGCGCTGGAGAAGATCGACGCCCGGATCGCGGTGTCGGAGACCGCCCGCTCGATGATGGTGCAGCACGTCGGCGGCGAGGCGGTGGTGATCCCCAACGGCCTGTACGTCGACCGGCTGGCCGCCGGCCGGGTGCGGTCCGAGTGGCGCGGCGCGATCAGCTTCCTCGGCCGGATAGACGAACCGCGCAAGGGCCTCGGCGTGCTGCTGTCCGCCGTACCGGAGCTGGTCGCGGCGAGACCGGACCTCACCGTGCTGGTCGCCGGGGCCGGGGACGCGGCCGAGGCACGGCGCGCACTGCCGCCCGAGCACCGCGACCGGGTCCGGTTCCTCGGCGCGATCGACGACGAGGCGAAGGCGGACCTGCTCGCGTCCTCGGCGGTCTACGTCGCGCCGCACCTCGGCGGCGAGAGCTTCGGGATCGTGTTGGCCGAGGCGATGGCGGCCGGGGCGCCGGTGCTCGCCAGCGACCTGCCCGCGTTCCGCCAGGTCCTCGACGACGGCAAGACAGGCGTGCTGTTCGAGCCGGGTGACGTACGTGCGCTGGTGCGCGAGACGCTCGCGCTGCTCGGCGACGCGGACCGTCGTACGGCGTTGTCGCAGGCCGGCCGGGACGCGGTCCGGCGCTACAGCTGGGCCCGGGTGGCCGACGAGATCCTCGCCGTCTACGACCTGGTCCGCTGACTCACGGCGTCGCGTCGACGGCGCGGAAGACGGGCATGACGAGCGGGTCGCCGGCATGGCGCGGTACGACGTGGCGGTGTTCCGCTCGACGCCCCGGGGCGCCCACCTCTGGGAAATCGGGGTACGCAACGCCCCGGGGTGTCGAGCAAAACGCCCCGGGGCGTTGAGCGGAACTCGCCGGCCCGCGGTCAGTCGTTCTTGGCCGCGGCCACCACCTTCTGGGCGATCTGGTCCGGCATCGGCTCGTAGCGGGCGAAGCTGCGGGTGAACGAGGCGGAACCGTGGGACAGCGAGCGCAGGTCGATCGCGTACCGGGTGATCTCGATCTGCGGCACGTCGGCGCGCACCAGGGTGCGGTCGTCGCCGACCTTGTCGGTGCCGAGCAGCCGGCCGCGCCGGCTGGACAGGTCGCTCATCACTGTCCCGACCAAGTCGTCCGGCACCAGCACCGAGACCAGGTCGACGGGCTCCAGCATGTTGACCTTGGTCCCGGTCGCGGCCTCCCGCAGCGCGAGCGCGCCGGCGGTCTGGAACGCCATGTCCGAGGAGTCCACGCTGTGCGCCTTGCCGTCGAACAGCGTCACCCGGACGTCCACCACCGGGTAGCCGGCGTGCACGCCCTTCTCCATCTGGGCGCGGACCCCCTTCTCCACGCTCGGGATGAACTGCCGCGGCACCGCGCCACCGACGACCTTGTCGACGAACTCGAACCCGGAGCCCTCCGGCAGCGGCTCGACCTCGATGTCGCATACCGCGTACTGACCGTGGCCGCCGGACTGCTTGACGTGCCTGCCATGTCCTTTGGCGTTGCCGCCGAACGTTTCTCGCAGCGGGACCCGCAATTCGACGGTGTCCACGGCGACGCCGTACCGCCGGGCGAGCGCGTCAAGCACCACACCCGCGTGGGCCTCACCCATGCACCACAGCACGATCTGGTGGGTCTCGGGGTTCT
>DASXRB010000810.1:0-3413 GCA_036506875.1 Kribbellaceae bacterium
CGACCGGATCCGCCGACCGCTCCCACGGCTGGGTCACCAGCAGCACACCCGCCCCGGCCAACGCCGGCCAGACCAGGCCAAGGCGCCCCGACCGCCGCGTGACCGCGACCGTGAGCGGGCCGAGGAACTCGCAGGCGACCGCGGTGGCGAGCGGGATGCGCGCGATGGCCTCGAAGAACAGCAGCGTCATCCCGGCGCTGACCAGGCCAAGGGCGACGGCGTCGAGCAGGTCGCGGCGGGCCATCGCCCACGGCCTGGGTCGTGCGATCGCGATGAAGATCGCCGCGGCCCAGCTCAACCGGAGCCAGGCCGCACCGGCCGGCCCGACCGTGTGGAACAGGGAGGTCGAGGCCGCCGCGCCGAGTTGGACGCACAGCACGGACGTCAGCGCGAGGCCGGCGCCGGGCCCGGGCAGCCGAGGGCCGGCGGCCGGCCCGGCGGGTGCGCCGACGGTCGAAGCGGTCGGGTGCGCGTCGCAGGCGAGGGTCACGCCCCCATCCCACCCGGCCAGACCATCCGCGTCCACCACAGGCTCGTGGACATGTCATCCATCACTCGTGGACGATGAGACCCATGGAGACCCGCCTGCTCGGCGCCCTGGTCGAGCTGCACCGGCGGGGCACGATGCGCGCGGTGGCCGAGGCGACCGGATACCGGACCTCGGCCGTCTCCGCGCAGCTGGCCGCCCTGCAGCGCGACCTGGGCGTCGAGCTGATCGAGCGGGCCGGCCGCAACGTGCGGCTCACCGCCGCGGGTCGACGGCTTGTCGGGTACGCCGAGCAGATCCTGGCCACCGTCGAGGCGGCGCGGACCGCGCTCCGCGGCGACACCGAGCCCAGCGGCCTGCTCCGGGTCGGGGCGTACGCCAGCGCGCTGTCGGCCGACATCGTCCCCGTCGTGCAGCAGCTCGCGACCTCCCACCCGAGGCTGCGGGTCGAGCTGCAGGAGCGGGAGCCGGCCGAGGTCATGCAACTGCTCGCCGACGACCGCATCGACCTGGGATTCGTCTACGACTACAGCCTCGTCCCGCGGTTCGGCGACGACGGCGGGGCCCTGCGGTTCATGTGTACCTCGCCGCTCGTGCTCGCGGTCCCGACCAGCCGTTCCGTTCCCGGGCCGATCGACTCACCACAACGGCTCGCCTCCGTGGCCGGCCTGCCCTGGGTGGTGAACTCCCGCGGCGACGACGACGGCGAGCTCGTCGAACGGGTCTGCGCCGCGGCCGGCGTCACTCCCGCCATCGCGCACAAGGTCGACAGCCTGGAGCTCATCCTCGACTTCGTCGCCGCCGACCTCGGCGTCGCGCTGGTTCCGGCGTCCTTGCCGGCACGCGACGGCGTGCAGCTCGTGCCGATGCCCACCGACGGCCCGCGCCGGCGGATGTACGCGGCCACCCGCCCGGGCCGCCAGGACTGGCCGGCGAGCGCGCTCGTCACCCAGCGGGTCGCCGCGCTCGGCGGCCCACGACCGCCGTGCTACGGCCGATCGTCATGGCTCGGACGGCCCGGCCGGGGACGGCAAGACCCGGCGTCCGGTCACCGTGACCGGACGCCGGGCCAGGCCGGTCACAGAACGCTGAACGTGATCGTGCCCGGCGACAGCCTGCCGGCGTCGACGTCGTCGTTGCCGGCCAGCGTGTCCACGGTCAGCTGGTCCACCGGCTCCGCGTTCGAGATCGTGACCTTGGCCTTCAGGCCCTGGATGCGCACGTCCCCGTCGGAGCCGGACACCCGGACCACGTCCCTGCCGGCGGTGCCCTGCACGGTCACGGCGTCGACCGCGCCGTCGCCGCCGGTGCCACCGAGCTGCGCACCGAGGTCGATGTCGACCCGCCGGACGTCGGTCCCGGACAGGTCACCGACCGTGACTGTGTCGGCGCCGCCGAGCGCGGAGAGCGCGACCCGCTCGACGTCGTCGGTGTCCATCACGATGTTGCCCACGTCTCGGGTGAACCGCAGCCGAGGGCCGTCCGCGGTGGCGGCGAACTTCTCCGCACCACCCGACCCGTTGAAGACCATGGTGTCCTTCCCGCGGCCTCCCTCGATCACGTCGCTGCCGTCGCCCGGGTCCCAGCTGAACGCGTCGGCGCCGTCGCCGAGCAGGGCGGTGTCGGCGCCGCGGTTGCCGTCGACGACGTCGTCGCCGTCCCCGGTGCGGAACAGCTCGGCGCCGCTGCCGCCGAACGCGGTGTCGTCGCCGGCGCCGGTGTCGACGATGGTGAACGGCTGCACCTCGGCGCCGTAGTCGATCCGCACGACGTCGTCGCCGGCCAGGCTGTTGACCTGGATCTGGCCGAAGTCGGCCCGGTTCACCGTGTGCTCCACCGTGCCGTCATCGCCGAAGTCGGCCTGGAGCACGGACGTGTCGGCAGCCGGCACGCGCGGCGTGATCCGGTCCGCGTGGTCGGTGCCGGTGACGATCAGCTGGGCGGTGTCGATCACGACGGTGCCCTCCGGGCTCGCCGCGGCCGCGCCGGCCGAGCTGACCGCGATGCCAGCGGCCGCGGCCGCGACGGCCGCCGCACCGAGGCCCGGCCGGACGCGTCTCGTTGCGTGACTCATGATGTGGGTTTCCTCCTTATCGGTCACGGCGATCTCGGACCCCGCGCGCCGTGGCTTCGCTGCCTGCACCAGCCACACGGGCCGCCGGCCCACATCGGTTCAACCGGGATTCCCCACGAACTCCCTGCGGCGTGCGCCGGTCGCTGCGGCTGCTCTATCTGATCTTCGCCCGCCTAACCGGCTGGCTCGTGTTGCTTGCCCGGTCGACCCCTGTGCGTGCCGACAACTTCGTCCGTGGCCTCTGAGCTGGTCGTTCGCGGGCGGACACGATCGGGCATGATCGCGGGTTCGTGACCCTGCGACTCCTGTACCTGATCTTCCGGACGGTGGTCGGCTGGCTGGGCCTGCACCCGAAGCGGCGCGTCAAAGGACGCCGAAATCCTCCTCCTGCGCCACCAGTACGATGACGGCGCGATGACACGGGTGGGCGGCGCAGCCGTAGGTCTCGGCATGCGGCATCTGGCCGGTGGGACGGAGCACGCACGAGCACGCAGCCACCGGTCCGGCGGGCGCTCAGCGACGGCTTTCGACGACCAGTGGACTTCACACCGACAGCACTCCGACCAGCGAGCACGCAATGAGCACGCACCGGACCGGAATGGACAGCCAGTTGATCACCGTTCAACAAACGTGCAGGTCAGCGGCTTGCTGCGGGTGCGCCGCCGGGGTCACGCAGAACATCCCGAACGAGTGGAAGCTTGCTGATCGAGGAGCGGTTCACGCTGGAGTCGTAGCCCAACCAGCACGTCTCCCTGCGTCCCGTGCGCAGGTTCGTGCCCCAGGCAGAGTACGCAGAGCAAGGACGACAGCCCCACCTGGGCGAACGTTGAAGATCGAAGCCGAGGTCCTCCT
>DASXRB010000811.1:0-4634 GCA_036506875.1 Kribbellaceae bacterium
GGCTTCCGGAGGATGCAGGTCGCCATCGACGACGTCAACCGGGTGCTGCGCGAGCAGATCACCGGGATCCGGGTGGTGCGGGCGTTCGTCCGCTAGCCGTACGAGACCGGCCGGTTCGGTGAGTCGAACGAGAACCTGAGCCGGATCGCGCTCGCGGTCGGCCGGCTCCAGATCCGGATCTTCCCGGTCGTGATGCTGATCTTCAACGCCTCGAGCGTGGCGGTGCTGTGGTTCGGCGCGCACCGGGTGGACCAGGGCGAGATGCAGGTCGGGGCGATGACCGCGTTCCTGGCCTACCTGATGCAGATCCTGATGTCGGTGATGATGGCGACGTTCCTGGCGATCATGATCCCGCGGGCCGCCGTCAGCGCGGACCGGATCGGTGAGGTTCTCGACACCGAGTCGTCGGTGCGGCCGCCGGACCGGCCGGTGACCGCCCTGTCCGGGGCGGGTGAGCTGGAGTTCGACGGTGTGTCGTTCCAGTACCCGGGTGCCGCCGACGCGGTGCTCAAGGACATCGCGTTCCGCGCGCTGCCCGGGAGGACCACGGCGGTGATCGGCAGCACCGGCGCCGGCAAGACGACGCTGCTGTCGTTGGTGCCGCGGTTGTTCGACGCGACCGGCGGCGCGGTGCGGATCGACGGCACCGACGTGCGCGACCTGGACCCGGATGTGCTGTGCGGCCGGATCGGGCTGGTCCCGCAGAAGCCGTACCTGTTCTCCGGGACCGTGGCCAGCAACCTGCGCTACGGCAACCCGGACGCGACCGACGAGGAGCTGTGGGAGGCGCTGGAGATCGCCCAGGCGGCGGGCTTCGTCCGGGCCATGCCGGACGGCCTCGACAGCGCCATCGCGCAGGGCGGGACGAACGTGTCCGGTGGCCAGCGGCAGCGGCTGTGCATCGCCCGCGCGCTGGTCGCGAAACCGCAGATCTACCTGTTCGACGACTCGTTCTCGGCCCTCGACCTGGCCACCGACGCGCGGCTGCGGGCGGCGCTGCGACCGCACACCCGGGAGGCGACGGTGGTGATCGTCGCGCAGCGGGTGTCCACCATCACCGACGCCGACCAGATCCTCGTGCTCGAGGACGGCCGGGTGGTCGGCGCGGGGCGGCACGACGAGCTGCTCAGCAGCTGCCCGACGTACGCCGAGATCGTCGAGTCCCAGCTCACCGCGGAGGAGGCAGCATGAGCCGCACCACGACCACGCCTCCGCCCGCGGGCGGACCGGCCGGGCGGCTGCCCGGCGGCCCCGGCGGCGGCCGCCCGCCGTGGGCGAGCATGGGGATGCCGGCGGAGAAGTCGAGCGACTTCAAGGGCTCCGCGAAGCGGCTGCTCGGCCGGCTGCGGCCGGAGCGCTCCAGCCTGCTGGCGGTGCTCGCGCTGGCCCTGGTCAGCATCGGCTTCAGCGTGCTCGGGCCGAAGATCCTGGGCCGTGCCACCGACGTGATCTTCCGCGGTGTGGTCGGCCGGCGGCTGACGCCGGGCATCACCGTGGAGCAGGCCGCCGAGGCGGCCCGGGCCCGGGGCCAGGACACGTTCGCGGACATGCTCGGCTCGATGCACGGCGTGGTGCCCGGCCAGGGCGTCGACTTCGGTGCCCTCGGCGACATCCTGATGCTCGCGATGGGCCTGTACGTCGTGTCGTCGCTGGCGATGTGGCTGCAGGGCTGGCTGCTGACCGGAGCGGTGAACCGCTCCGTGCTGCGGCTGCGCGAGGAGGTCGAGGCGAAGCTGCACCGGCTGCCGCTGTCGTACTTCGACGGTCAGCCGCGCGGTGAGCTGCTCAGCCGGGTGACCAACGACATCGACAACATCCAGCAGAGCCTGCAGCAGTCGCTCAGCCAGCTGCTCACGTCGCTGCTGACGGTGGTCGGCGTACTGGTGATGATGTTCGTGGTCTCGCCGCTGCTGGCGCTGGTCGCGCTGGTCGCGATCCCGCTGTCGCTGCTGGCCACGAAGCAGATCGCGAAGCGTTCGCAGCCGCAGTTCATCGCGCAGTGGAAGCACACCGGCCAGCTGAACGGGCAGATCGAGGAGGCGTTCACCGGGCACGAGCTGGTGAAGGTGTTCGGCCGCCAGAAGGAGGTCGAGGAGGCCTTCCAGCGCAAGAACGAGGAGCTGTTCCAGGCCAGCTTCGGCGCCCAGTTCATCAGCGGCGTCATCATGCCGGCGACGATGTTCATCGGGAACCTGAGCTACGTCGCGGTCGCCGTGCTCGGCGGCCTGAGGGTGGCGTCGGGTGCGATGAGCCTCGGCGACGTGCAGGCGTTCATCATGTACTCGCGCCAGTTCACCCAGCCGCTGACCCAGGTCGCGTCCATGGCGAACCTGCTGCAGTCCGGCGTTGCCTCCGCCGAGCGGGTCTTCGACCTGCTGGACGCCGAGGAGCAGGTGCGTGACCGGGGCGACGACACGGCCGACGCGCGGCCGGTGGCCGAGCAGCGCGGCCGGGTCGAGTTCGAGAACGTGTCGTTCTCCTACCACCCGGACAGGCCGCTGATCGAGAACCTGTCGCTGGTGGCCGAGCCCGGCCAGACGGTCGCGATCGTCGGCCCGACCGGCGCGGGCAAGACCACGCTGGTGAACCTGGTCATGCGGTTCTACGAGCTGAACGGCGGCCGGATCACCCTCGACGGGGTGGACATCACCAAGCTCAGCCGGCACGACCTGCGCGCGCAGATCGGCATGGTGCTGCAGGACACCTGGCTGTTCGGCGGCACCATCCGGGAGAACCTGCGGTACGGCAACCTCGAGGCGACCGACGACGAGATCCTCGCCGCCGCCAGGGCGACGTACGTCGACCGCTTCGTGCACAGCCTGCCGGACGGGTACGACACCGTCATCGACGAGGAGGGCAGCAACGTCAGCGCGGGGGAGAAGCAGCTGCTGACGATCGCCCGGGCGTTCCTGTCCGACCCGTCGCTGCTGATCCTGGACGAGGCGACCAGCTCGGTCGACACCCGCACCGAGCTGCTGGTGCAGCACGCGATGGCGGCGCTGCGCTCGGACCGGACCAGCTTCGTGATCGCGCACCGGCTGTCCACGATCCGCGACGCGGACCTCATCCTGGTGATGGAGGACGGCGCGATCGTCGAGCAGGGCACGCACGAGCAGCTGCTGGCCGCGAACGGCGCCTACGCCCGGCTGTACCAGGCCCAGTTCAGCGGCGCGGTCGTCGACGTCGACGAGGAGGAGGCGGTGCCGGCCTGATCAGCCGCGCGCGAGGCGTCGTACGGCGAGCTCGGCCAGCAGCGCCGCGCCGTCGGCCAGCACGGAGTCGTCGAACGCCGCCAGCGGCGAGTGGTTGGTCGGCGCGGTGGCCGGGTCGGCCGCCGCGCAGGCGCTGAGGAACACGAACGTTCCCGGCACCTCGCGCAGCACGAACGAGAAGTCCTCCGCGCCCGTGCGCGGGTGGTCGAGCTCGGCGTACCGGTCCGCGCCGAACAGGTCCGTGACGGTGTCGACGACGAAGGCGTGCTCGCCTTCGTCGTTGACCGTCACCGGGTAGCCGTGCTCGTAGCGGACCGCGGCGGTCAGCCCGTGCGCCTGCGCGATGCTCTCGACCAGCCGGGTCGCGGCCCGCTCGACCTTGGCCCGGGCGGTCGCGGAGAAGGTCCGCACGGTGGCGTCGAAGGCGCACTCGTCCGGGATGATGTTCTCCTTGGTGCCGCCGGCGATCCGCCCGACCGTGACCACCATCGGGTCGAAGGCGTCGAACTGCCGCGTCACCATCGCCTGCAGCGCGGTCACCATCTCGCACGCGACCGGGATCGGGTCCAGCGCGTTCTGCGGCCGTGACCCGTGCCCGCCGGCGCCGATGACGCGGACCCGCAGCTGGTCGCAGCCGGCCATCAGCGGGCCGGCCCGGCCGGACCACACCCCGAGCGGCTGGCCGTCGGACGTCACGTGCAGCCCGTAGGCCGCCACCACCCGGCGCCCGGCCGCGTCCAGCACGCCCTCGCGGATCATGATCGGCGCCCCGCCCGTGCTCTCCTCGCCGGGCTGGAACATGAACACCACGTCGCCGGCGAGCTCGTCGCGCATCGCGTGCAGGATCTTCGCCGCGCCCACCAGCCCGGCGGTGTGCAGGTCGTGCCCGCAGGCGTGCATCAGCCCCAGGTACACCGACGGGAACGACACCTGGGCCCGCTCGGTGACCGGCAGCGCGTCCATGTCGCCGCGCAGCAGCACCGCCGGGCCGCGCCGTCCCCCCGGACCGCCGCGCCCGCGCAGCACCGCCGTCACCGACGACAGCTCCTTGCCGGTGGTGATCTCCAGGTCCAGCCCGGTCAGCGCGTCCAGCACCAGCCGCTGGGTGAGCGGCAGGTCCAGGTCGAGCTCGGGCACCCGGTGCAGCGCGCGCCGCAGCGCGACGATCTCATCGGCGTGCGACGCCGCGAGCTCCGTGGTGCGTGTCATTCCCGCCCCGCCTGAAGCGCCGCCATCACCCGCTGGGCGCTGGAGCCGAGGTCGAGCCGGTCCACCAGGTCCAGCCAGCCCTGCGGGTCCCGCACCGCCGACGGCAGCCGGGTGTCCGGGTCGTCGACCGGCGCGTCGGTGGCCACCGCGACGACCGCCGGCGCCACGTCGAGGTACGCGGCCGCCTCGAGGATCTTCTTCTTCAGCCCGGGC
>DASXRB010000812.1:0-2907 GCA_036506875.1 Kribbellaceae bacterium
CAGCACGCTGGACGGGTCCGCACAGGGCAGCGACGGGCGGTCGGGCAGTATCAACGGCCCCGCGGACCAGTTCGTGTTCGCGGTCCAGCGGGCGCTGGCGGACGTGATCCTGGTCGGCGCGCAGACCACCCGGGCCGAGGGCTACAAGCCCGTCGTACCCGAGCCGTGGCAACGTGAGCTGCGCGCTGAGCTGGGGCTGACCGCGGCGCCGGCGATCGCGGTGCTCACGAAGTCCGGTGTGATCGACGACGAGCTGCGCGCCGGTGGCGAGGCGCCGACGCTGGTGTACACCGACCTGGGCGTCGAGGCCGTGCTGGACGACCTTCACGACCGGGGTCTGCGGCGGGTGCTGTGCGAAGGCGGGCCGAGCGTGCTGGCACAGGTCGCGGCGGCCGGGCGGCTCGACGAGCTGTGCCTCACCGTGTCGCCGCTGGTCGTCGGCGGGCACGGGCTGCGCATCGCCGACGGGCCGGCGCTCCCCCGGCCGTGGCAGCCGCGGCTCGCGCACGTGATCGAGGCCGACGGGCTGTTGCTGCTGCGGTACGTGACCTCAGCCGCCTGACGCGGTCCACAGCGCGCCGGCGGTGCCTCCGGCGACATGCTCCTCGTACACCTTCACCTTGTGGCTGATGACCTCCAGGCACCGGTTCAGCTCCGCGATCTGCGCGGTGACCCGGTTCTGGTGCTCACGCAGCAGGCCGAGCCGCTCGTGCTCGTTGCCGCCGCCGTCGCGGACCAGCCCGGCGTACCGCCGGATCTCGGCGACCGGCATCCCCGACGAGCGCAGCCGCACGCAGATGTCCAGCCACTCCAGGTCGTCGACCTGGTACAGCCGCCGTCCCGCGCTGTCACGTGCTGGTCCGGTCGATCACCCGCTCGCCGTCGAGGCCGAGCAGGTCGCCCGGGCTGTACCACTCCCGCATCTGCTCGGCGCTGAACTCACACCGCTGCGCCCGCTCGGCGTGGCGCTCGACGGTGACGTCGAACGGGATGTCGAAGTAGTAGTGGTACGTCGCTCCGGAGTGCTCCGAAGTCAGCCGTTCCAGCATCGCGCCGTAGTGGCCGGCGCAGAGGATCCCGTCCAGCACGACGTCGTACCGGTGGTCCAGCGCACAGCGGACCGTTTGCTCGATCAGGCCGATGTTGACGCCGCCCGGCACGTCGTGCTCGCGCAGCACGATCCGGCAGAGGTCGGGGTTCTGCCGCCACAGCGCGGTGGCCGCGACGGCGGCGGCCTCGACCAGCCGCGGCAGCAGCCCGGCGGACTCGTAGACCGGGCTGGGGCGTCCTGCTCGCGACCCCGGGGTTCCCCGCTCGGCGAATTCCCGGGCCAGGGAACCCCGGGGCCACTCGCAGACCACCCCGGGGTGCGGTTCAGGAGGTGGTGAGCTCGAAGGCCAAGTCACGACAGGGCGAAGGCCAGCAGGACGATCCCGAGCACGGACTCCATGACGGCGTTGAGCCACAGCTTCGGCCGGGTCACCAGCAGCACCCCCGGCCAGGAACACGTGCTGCGCGGCGGTGAAGTAGACCAGCGCCTCTCCCGCCTGTGGGCGGTACAGGAAAGCCTCCATGATCCACACCGACGTCAGCATCACGCCGATGACGACCGCGAGCACCTGCACCGTCGTACTCATGCCTGCCCCCCGCTGATCGTCACGCCGTGGCCGCCGGTGACCTCCTGCAGTGCGGCCGGGTCGCCGGCCGCGACGCCGTCCAGGTCGGCGAAGAACCGCCCATCGCCCCGGTCTGGCTGATGACAAGGAACTTCGCCGACGGCGTGAGCACGGTGAACGTGTTCGGCGTACCGGCCGGCATGCTGATCGAGGCGCCCGGTCCGAGGTCGTAGCCCCGGTCGCCGGCCTGCACGAGCACCCGGCCCTGCAGCACGTAGAACGGACCGCCGATCTTCACACCAGCGACCAGTGATCACGGCTCTCCGGAAGGCACACACCCGCCGGCTCGAGCCTTTGCCGCCGCGACTACTCGTCGGGCGCGGCGTCGAGATGCTGGGCGATCTCGTACACCCGGAGCGACGGTTCTGCGCCGACGCTACGGAACAGCCGAGGAGCGGCCGGAGGTTCGGAACTCGCCTGCATGGCTGCGAGGGCTTCGCGGTCGCGCCACAGCGTGTGGATCCTCCATTGCCCGTCCTGCCCGCGGAGAAGTTCGGTGCGGAGCAGGCCGTCGGGGATCGGGCCGGCGAGGAGCTCACGGAAGCCGTCGAGGAGCTCGGACTCGTGGGCAGGATCCACCGTCGCGCTGACCTCGGTCAGGATTGGTCTGGACAACGCCTCACCTCCGCTCGGCAGGATATAGCGATCGTCGTACGCGTGGAATCATCGCAGACGGATGCCGACGGCAACCACCGGTGCCGGCGGACCCGCGGCGGTCACCCCGACCGCCGCGGTCCGCGCAAGCGGGTCAGGCGTGCCGGGTCGCCGCCAGCTCGGACAGTCCCAGCTGCTGGATCGCGACCTTCCGCATCTCGACCTTGCGGACCTTGCCGCTCGGCGTCATCGGGAACTCGTCGACCGTCCAGACGTAGCGCGGGACCTTGTAGTGCGCGAGCTTGCCGGTGGCGAAGGCGCGCACGTCCTCGGCGGTGAGCTCCGAGCTGCCCGGGCGGCGCTGGATCCACGCCATGATCTCCTCACCGAGTCGCGCGTCCGGCACGCCGATGACCTGCACGTCGCGCACATCCGGATGCGTGTACAGGAACTCCTCGATCTCGCGGGGTGAGATGTTCTCCCCGCCGCGGATGATCATGTCGTTGAGCCTGCCGGTGATGTTCACGTAACCGTCGGCGTCCATGGTGGCGAGATCGCCGGTGTGCATCCAGCGCGCGGCGTCGATCGCCTCGGCGGTCTTGTCGGGCTGCTCCCAGTAGCCGAGCATCACCGAGTA
>DASXRB010000813.1:0-3805 GCA_036506875.1 Kribbellaceae bacterium
GGTCGAGGCGGTGCGGTCGCGGCCCGGGGTGAGGCGGTGGGTGTGGCGGTCGACGCCGGAGGTCTATCCGCGGCTGCTCGCGGCCGGGGTGCGGGTGGAGCGGTGCTACGACGTCGAGGACGCCGAGGGGCTGCTGCTCGGCCACGAGGGGCGGTTCGGCGAGCCGCGTTCGGCGGCCGCGGCGTGGGCGCGGCTGCGGAACCTGCCGGTGCCGCCCGATCCCCCGCTGCGGGCGGCCGAGCCGGGCGCGCAGACGTCGCTGTTCGAGGTGGGCGGGCCGGGGCTGCCGTTCGAGGCGCTGCTGGAGGTGTACGCCGCGCAGCTGGGCCGGCACGACGCGGCCGAGCGACCGGACCGGATGCGGCTGCTCACCTCGGCGGAGTCGGCCGGGATGCTGATCGCGGCGGAGATGGACGCTGCCGGGCTGCCGTGGCGGGCCGACGTGCACGGGGCGGTGCTCGACGAGCTGCTCGGCGAGCGGTTCCCGGGTGGTGGCGAGCCACGCCGGCTCGTGGAGCTTGCCGACCAGGTGTCGGAGGCGTTCGGGCGGCGGGTGCGGCCGGACCGGCCCGCCGACGTGGTGAAGGCGTTCGCACAGGCCGGGATCAAGGTGCGGTCCAGCCGCCGGTGGGAGCTGGAGCACCTGGACCACCCGGCGGTGCCGCCGCTGCTGGAGTACCGCCGGCTGTACCGGATCCACACCGCGAACGGCTGGGCCTGGCTGCGCGACTGGGTGCACGACGGGCGGTTCCGGCCGGGCTACCTGCCCGGCGGCACCGCGACCGGGCGGTGGGTGACCAACGGCGGTGGCGCGCTGCAGATCCCGAAGGTGATCCGGCGGGCCGTGGTCGCCGACCCGGGCTGGCGGCTGGTGGTCGCGGACGCGAGCCAGCTGGAGCCGCGGGTGCTGGCCGCGATCTCGCGGGACCCGGGTCTGATGGAGGTCGCGGGCCAGGCGAGCGACCTGTACGCCGCGGTGTCGGACCGCGCGTTCTCCGGTGACCGGGGCCGGGCGAAGCTCGCCGTGCTGGGCGCGATCTACGGCCAGACGTCCGGCGACGGGCTGGACAACCTGGCCGCGCTGCGGCGGCGCTTCCCGCGCGCGGTCGCCTACGTCGACGAGGCCGCCCGCGCCGGTGAGGAGGGCCGCCTGGTCCGCACCTGGCTCGGCCGCACCTGCCCGCCGGCACGCTCGGCGAGCGCAGGCGAGGCGTCGTACGAGGGCAGTGGTGGCGGTGACGAGCCGTACGACGACGACATCCGGGCGGGTCGGTATGCGCTCGGCTACTCGTCGTCCGACGCCCGGGCCCGTGGCCGGTTCACCCGCAACTTCGTCGTACAGGGCTCCGCGATGGACTGGGCCCTGCTGATGCTCGCCGCGCTCCGGCAGCGGCTGTCCGGCCTGGCCGCCGAGCTCGTCTTCTTCCAGCACGACGAGGTGATCGTCCACTGCCCCGCCGCCGAGGCCGGCACCGTCGTCGAGGCCATCGCGTCCGCCGGCGACCTGGCCGGCCGGATCGCCTTCGGCGACACCCCGGTGCCCTTCCCCTTCAACGCCGCCACCGTCGGCTGCTACGCCGACGCCAAGTAGTCGTCACGGGCCGGCGGTCAGCTGCCGTCGTCGAGCTCGATGGTGGCCGGCATGGCGGCGTGGCCGGCGAGGTGGAGCCAGCGGACCACGCGGCGGTGCCGCAGGTCGCGGGTGGAGGCGACGATGTCGTTGTGGAAGCGGCGCGCCATCTGGACCCGCCGGGCCGACGCCGCCAGGTCCGCCTGCCACGGCTCGGCCTCGATCGGGGTGATCGCGTCGAGGGCGCGGGTGAGGGCGGACTCGCGTTGCTCGCGTTCGTCCGGCGGGGCGGTGCGGGCGCGGTGCGCGGCGTCGACCAGCAGCAGTGACGAGGCCGGGTCGAGGGCACCGCTGCCGGCCAGCTCCGAGACCAGCGCCGACCGCGCCGCGAGCTCCGCGTCCAGGGCCGCCCGGGCGGTCGCGACCCGGTGGTGCAGGCGGTCGATCCGGCCGGCGGTCCAGCTGGCGTAGAACGCGAGCAGCACGGCGAGCACCGCGACCGTCGCGGCGTACCACACCCACTCCATCGCACCACCTCCGTGCGCCACGAAGGGCACTAGCAGGCTGCCCGTTCCGTCGGGTGACGACCAGTTTGACGGCAGCCGACACGCCAGTGGCGTACTCCCCTTGTGTTCGGCGCCGGGCAGGAGAAAGGTGGCCCCACGAGAAGGGAAAACCGTCATGGCAGAGAAGACGACCACTTCCCCCGGGGCCGCGGGCGCTGCACCAGCCGCCGACCGGCCCGAGGCGATCCGCAACGTGGTGCTGGTCGGGCCGGCCGGCTCCGGTAAGACAACCCTGGTCGAGGCGCTGCTCGTCGCCGCAGGCGTCCTCGTCAGACCCGGCTCCGTCGTCGACGGGACGACCGTCAGTGACTTCGACGAGGCCGAGGTCCGGCAACAGCGCTCCATCGGTCTGGCGCTCGCACCTCTGGTGCGCGCCGGCGTCAAGGTCAACCTGATCGACACCCCCGGGTACCTCGACTTCGTGGGCGAGCTGCGCGCCGGCCTGCGCGCCGCCGACTGCGCGATGTTCGTGATCGCCGCGAACGAGGGCGTCGACGAACCCACCCGGCACCTGTGGCACGAGTGCGCCGAGGTCGGCATGCCGCGCGCCGTCATCGTGACCAAGCTGGACCACGCCCGGGCGAACTACGACAACGTGCTCGCGCAGGCGCAGGCCGCCTTCGGCGACAAGGTGCTGCCCCTCTACCTCCCCGTCTCGGGTGGCGACGGCATCACCGGGCTGGTCGGGCTGCTGTCGCAGAAGCAGTTCACGTACGGCGGGGGCAAGCGGACCGAGTCCGATCCCGACCCGGCGTACGCCGACCGGCTGGCCGAGCAGCGCGGCACCCTGATCGAGGGCGTGATCGAGGAGTCCGAGGACGAGTCCCTGATGGACCGCTACCTCGGCGGCGAGGAGATCGACCAGGCCGTCCTGGTCGACGACCTGGAGCGCGCGGTGGCGCGGGCGTCGTTCTTCCCGGTGGTGCCGGTGTGCTCGTCGACCAGTGTCGGCACCGCCGAGCTGCTGGAGATCGCGACCAGCGCGTTCCCGTCGCCGCTGGAGCATCCGCTGCCCGAGGTGTTCACCCCCGCGGGCGCGTCGGCGCCGGCGATCACCTGCGACCCGAAGGGCACGCTGGTGGCCGAGGTGGTCAAGACGACCTCAGACCCGTACGTCGGCCGGGTCAGCCTGGTGCGGGTCTTCTCCGGCACCATCGAGCCCGACCAGACCGTGCACGTGTCCGGGCACTTCTCGTCGTTCTTCGGCGCCGAGAGCAGCCACGAGGACCACGACGAGGACGAGCGGATCGGCGCCCTGTCGATCCCGCTCGGCAAGCACCAGCGCCCGTCGTCCGCCGTCATCGCCGGCGACCTGTGCGCGGTCGGCCGGCTGAGCCGCGCCGAGACCGGTGACACGCTGTCGGACAAGGGCAACCCACTCGTGCTGAAGCCGTGGACGATGCCCGAACCGCTGCTGCCGGTCGCCGTACAGGCACATGCGAAGGCCGACGAGGACAAGCTGTCCCAGGGCCTGCAGCGGCTCGCGGCCGAGGACCCGACGCTGCGGATCGAGCACAACGCCGAGACCCACCAGATCGTGCTGTGGTGCATGGGCGAGGCGCACTCCGACGTGGTGCTGGACGCGCTGAAGAACCGGTACGGCGTGACCGTGGACACCATCGAGCTGCGGGTGCCGCTGCGCGAGACCTTCGGGGGTACGGCGAAGGGG
>DASXRB010000814.1:0-6594 GCA_036506875.1 Kribbellaceae bacterium
GGCTTCCGGACCGCCAGCACCAGCCACGCCACGACGCCGACGATGCAGACCGCGGAGACGAACTCGTACATGTTGCCGAGCGGGAACCGGTGCGCGGCCGCGCCGCGGGCGATCAGGCAGCCGAGCTGGAGCAGCGCACCCGCCGCGGTGGCCGCCACGCCGACCCAGCCGAACCGCGCCGCCGGACCTGTTGCCCGCGACCGCAGCGGCGCCGGGGGCGCGGTGAGCCGCGCGATGGCCTCGTCGGTGGTCTCCTCGACCGGGTCGGTGGTGTCCTCGACCTGGTCCGGCCCGCCTGCCCCGGCGAGCACCCTCGCTGGCGCGACCTTCTTCGCCGGGATCGTGCTGCGGCGACCGAAGGCGTACTCGACCGTGTAGCCGAACATCGCGACGACGTACGCAGCGATCGCGGCGAGCAGCAGGTTGTCAGAGAGGCTGGCCAGGCCGGCGTCGACAGGCATGTCAGTCCTTCGCTGCAGTGCGGTCGGGGGTACCGGTTGAGTGAGGGGTCTCGGTCGGATCGGTCGTCGCGGTGGCGAGCGCGACCGCCGCAACCGTCCTGCGGAACTCCGCGGAGAACGACTCAGCGTCGGTACGCGCCAGCCCACCTGCGGTGATGACGGTACGCCCAGCGCCGCCGGTGGCCGGTGCGGGGGTGAGCCGGAACCAGATCCGCCGCCGCCGGACGGTGAGCGACGCGATCAGCCCGAGCACCATCACCACCGCGCCGCCGAGCACGGCGAGCTGACCGGGATCGTGCCCGATCTGGAGGCTCGCCCACTCCTTCGTGCCTACGAACGTCACCTCGGTGCCGTCGTCCAGCTTCCAGGTCTGGCCCGGCAGCAGCAGCTTCGACCCGACCGGCTTGAGCGCGCCCTTCCGCACCTGAGCCTGGTCGAGGGAGTACACCGAGTGCGGGATGCCGGTGTTGAGTCCGGTGTCGCCGCGGTAGGCGAGCAGGATGAGCCCGGGCCGCCGCTCGGCCGGGAACGCGGACCTGACCTTCGGGCCAAACTCCGGCAGGGTCGGCATGTAGATGCCCTCGAACGCCACCTGCACGTCGCGCACCGTGGTGGTGCCCTTCGGATCCTGGTTGGCGTCGGGGAGGACGACGACGCCCTCGCTGGTGTGCTGGCTGTCCTGCGGCAGGAACGGCGTCGTGCTGGTGAACACGGTGCCGTGCCGGTCTTTGTACCGCAGGATCGGCGCGTACCCGTGGTTGATCAGGTAGACGCTGGCGCCGCGCACCCGGAGCGGTTCGTTCACCTTCAGCCGGTACGGCTGGTCCGGCTCGGCGTCCTCGGCGCGCGCACCCTCGACGTACCGGACGTCCGCGGTGTAGTCGCTGGGCTGGCCGGTGGCGAGGTAGCTGGCGCGGAAGTTGTCGAGCGTGACGCAGAACGGCGGCAGGGTTGCGTTGCCGACCAGCCGGCCGGGGTTGAACTGGTCGTAGGCCTGCACGGTGTCGCAGAACTGGCCGCCCTCGACCACGAGCACGCTGGCCTTCCACCCCCAGAGGCCGCCGGTCGCGACGCCGGCCAGGACCGCCACGAGCGCGAGATGGAAGACGAGGTTGCCGGTCTCGCGCAGGTAGCCCTTCTCGGCGCTGACCGCAACCGAGCCGTCCGCCTCGACCCGGACCGCGCTGCGCCAGCGCCGCCGGCGGAGCACCCCGCGCAGCACCCCGCCCAGGGCAGCCGGGTCGGTCCCCGGCCCGACCGCCGGCAGCGCGTCGTGCACCGGGAGCCGATCGAGGTGCCGCGGCGCCGCCGGCGGCTTTCGCCACAGCGCGCGGGCGTGCAGCCGCATCCGCGGGATCAGGCAACCGATGAGCGAGACGAAGAGCAGCAGGTAGATCGCGGCGAACCAGGGCGCGGCAAAGACGTCGAACGCGGAGAGCTTGTCGAGGAACGGGGCCAGCTTGGGGTGTTCGGCGAAGTAGTCGTCCACCTTGATCGGGTTGAGGTTGCGCTGCGGCAACATCGAACCCGGCACCGCGGCGAGCGCGAGCAGGAACAGCAGCAGCAGCGCGGTCCGCATGCTGGTGAGCTGCCGCCACCAGCGGAGCAGCTGGGCGCCGGCGCCGCGGCCGGTGATCCGGCGTGCGGCGTCGGGGGCCGGCTGGGTGGAGAGCTGCGCGTCGTCCTCGACGGGAGTGCGCTGCGCGTCCGGGCGTTGGTCGACTGTGGACATCAGAACAGGATCTCTCCCTGGCCGAACACGTCGTAGAGCCAGATCACCACGCTGTTCCAGGCCCCCGTGAGCAGCAGCAACCCGACCGCGACGAGCATCGCCCCGCCAGCCCGGGTCACCCAGACGCTGTGCCGGCGGATCACCGCCAGCGCGCCGAGCAGCCGCCGGAACCCGAGTCCGAAGAGGATGAACGGCAGCCCCAGACCCAGGCAGTACGCGACGGTGAGCGCGACCCCGCGCCCGACCGTCCCGTGCGTGGAGGCGAGCCCGAGCACGGCGGAGAGCGTCGGGCTGACGCACGGCACCCAGCCCAGCCCGAACACGACCCCGAGCAGCGGCGCGCCGGCGAGCCCGGTCGCCGGCAGCCGGCGGATCCGCGCCTCGCGCTGGAGCCCGGGGATCAGCCCGACGAACGCCAGCCCGAGGACGATGATCAGCCCGCCGACCACCTTCTCCAGCACCGGGCGGTACTCGTACAGCGCGGTGGCGACGCCGCCCACGGTCGCGCCGATCAGCGTGAAGACCGCGGTGAAGCCGGCCACGAAGAGCCCGCTGCCCAGGAGCACCCGGCCCCGCACCCGGCGGCGCTCCGCGACCAGGGTGCCGGCGCCACCCGGCGTCGCCGCGCGCGGCGGTACCGGCCGGCCGGACGGGTCGCTGCCGACCGCCGCGTCGAGGTCCGCGCCCGCGATCCCGGTGACGTACGAGATGTAGCCCGGTACCAGCGGCAGCACGCACGGGGAGAGGAAGCTCACCAGGCCGGCCGCCGCGCTGACCGCGAGCGCGACCACCAGCGGCCCGTCCACCACCGTGGCCGCCAGGTCTCCACTTGCGAGGTTCACTGCGGCTCCGCTGCGATCCGCTCGACCTCGGGCTGCAGCTTCTCGCGCAGCAACGGTTCGCGCAGCACGATCGCGACCCGGCCCTGGCGGTCCAGGATGACGGTCGCCGGGATCGCGTTCGGCGGGGTCTTCCGGAACTTCAACGCCACCCGCATGCCCTGGTCGAAGAGGCTCGGGTAGGTCACCTTGAACGTGCGCTCGTACGCGATCGCGTTGTCCTTCGAGTCCTTGACGTTCACGCCGACGAACTCCACGCCGGACGCCTTGGTCGCCGCGTACACCGCCTCCAGGTCGTCCGCCTCGGCGCGGCAGGGCGCGCACCAGGAGCCCCAGAAGTTGAAGACCACGACCTTGCCACGGTACGTGGTGAGATCGAACTTCGTCCCGTCGAGCAGCTCGCCCTTGACGCGCGGCGCGGGCTCCCGATCGGCGGGTGCAAACACCGACCTGCGGCCGTCGCCGGCCACGAACCGCTGCGCACCGCCGGCCTCCTGGTCGACCGCGTCCTTGCCGGAGGTGCACCCGGTCAACGCGAGGGCCCCGGCAAGGAGAACGGCGGCGAGGCTGCAACGCGCGATCATCAGGCCCCCCTACTGGTTCGGGCCGTCTTGGACTGAGCGACCAGCGCCGCGGCGGGCTCGCTGTACGCGATGCCGGCGAGGCGCACCCCGTCGAAGTGGAACGAGGTGAAGCTGGCGAGCGCGCACTGCCTGCGGCGCGGGTCGTGCCAGAGACGCTTGCGCTCGAGGTGCCGGCGGAGCGTCCAGATCGGCAGCTGGTGGCTCACGCAGACCGCCTCGCTCCCATCGGCCGCGTCCCGGGCGGCGATGACCGCCGCGTACATCCGCTGCGCGACCTCCTTGTACGGCTCGCCCCACGATGGTGTGAACGGGTTTCGGAGCTGGTGCCAGTAGCGCGGGTTGCGCAGCGCCCCATCGCCGATCCCGACCTGCTTGCCCTCGAAGAAGTTGTCCGACTCGATCAGCCGGTCGTCGATCGTGACCGGCACGCCGAACGCGGTGGCGAACGGCTCGGCGGTCTGCTGGGCCCGCTCCAGCGGGCTCGCGATCACGTGGGTCACGTCGTGGCCAGCGAGCGACTCCGCGGCGGCCTGCGCCATCTGCTCGCCGAGCGCGGAGAGCCGGTACCCGGGCAGGCGGCCGTACAGGATCCCGTCCGGGTTGTGTACCTCGCCGTGGCGCAGCACGTGGACCACCGTCTTGCTCATGCCTGCCCTCGGGCCTCCGCCGCGGCGCGGGCGGCGTGCGGCAGCGCGGCGGCGATCCGCTCCAGCGCGGCGTCACCGTGCGCGGCTGAGACGAACCACGCCTCGTACGCGCTCGGCGGAAGGTACACGCCGCGGGCGAGCATCGCGTGGAAGAACGCGGCGTAGCGGAACGTCTCCTGCCGCTGCGCCGAGGCGAAGTCGATCACGTCTGCCGCATCGCCGGGCGTGAAGAAGATGCTGAAGAGGTTGCCGGCGGCCTGCAGGCGGTGCGCCACGCCGGCCCCGGCGAGCGCCTCGCTGGCCAGCTTGGCCACCGTGGCCGCCACCTGGTCGACGTGCGCGTACACCTCGTCCGTGGCGTGCCGCAGCGTGGCCAGGCCCGCGGCGCACGCCAGCGGGTTCCCGGACAGCGTGCCGGCCTGGTAGACCGGACCGGCCGGCGCCAGGTGCGCCATCACGTCCCGCCGGCCACCGAACGCCGCCGCGGGCAGGCCGCCGCCCATCACCTTGCCGAACGTGAAGAGGTCGGGCACCACGCCCTCGACGCCGAACCAGCCGGCGCGGGAGATCCGGAAGCCGGTCATCACCTCGTCCGAGATGAACAGGGCGCCGTGCTGGTCGCAGAGGGAGCGGAGCAGGCCGTTGAAGCCGTCCCGCGGCGGCACCACACCCATGTTCGCCGGCACCGCCTCGGTGATAACGCAGGCGATCTCGCCGCCGCGCGCCGCGAAGGCGGCCTGCACCGCGGCCCGGTCGTTGTAGGGCAGGACGATCGTGTCCGCTGCGCTCGCCCCGGTGACCCCGGGAGTGTCCGGCAGGCCGAACGTCGCCACGCCCGAGCCCGCGCTGGCGAGCAGCGCATCGACGTGACCGTGGTAGCAGCCGGCGAACTTCACCACCGTGCTCCGGCCGGTGAACCCGCGGGCGAGGCGGATCGCGCTCATCGTCGCCTCGGTGCCCGAGTTGACCAGTCGCACCTGCTCGACCGGGGCGACCCGGGCCACGATCTCCTCGGCCAGCTCGACCTCGCCGGCGCTCGGCGTGCCGTAGCTCGTGCCGTTCGCCGCCGCCGCCTGCAGCGCCTCGACAACCGCCGGATGGGCGTGACCGAGGATCAACGGACCCCACGAGCAGACGAGATCGACGTACTCGCGGCCGTCCACGTCGACGAGGAGTGCCCCCTCGCCGCGGGCCATGAACCGGGGCGTACCCCCGACGGCACGGAACGCGCGGACCGGCGAGTTCACCCCGCCGGGCGTCACGGCGCCGGCACGGTCGAACCAGCCCTGAGAGCTGGGGGCGTCGTACGGGTAGATCACCGGGGCATTCTCCCATCTACCTCGCGTAGACATTGCCTGGGGTTCCGCCGGCCGCGCCGCCGGCCCACCGGCTCGCCCGCCGTGATCCCCGAAAGCGCACGCTACCGTGTCAATCCGACACGCCGCGTACGCAGTAAGCCGGACGCAGCAGCTCGGTCCGGGAAGGGAACGGTTCGGCCCGGCGCAGGCGGCGGCTGGGCCCGCCGGCTATGCGGAGTCGCGGGCGAGGTCGCGGCGCAGCCGGGTGAAGGTGCGCGGGCTGCGCAGGCCGAGGACCGCGACCAGCCGGCCCTCTCTCCGGTACGCGGCGACGAACCGGCGCTCGGAGATATCGCCCTCCACCACCTCGACCTCGGCGTCCGGCGACGGGAACCCGGCGAACTGGACCATCACCCCGTACTGCTCGCTCCACACATACGGCACCGGGTCGTACTCGACGCGCTCGCCGAGCACCGTACGGGCGACGGCCGCGCCATGGTCGCGGGCGTGCGTCCAGTGCTCGACGCGGACGTGCCCGCCTGCCCGCGCGCTGGGGTACCGGGCCACGTCGCCGGCCGCGTAGACGCCGGGCACGCTGCTCCGGCCGCCGATGTCGACCAGTATCCCGTCGTCGACGGCGACGCCCGACCCGGCGAGCCACTCGACGTTCGGCGCGACGCCGATGCCGACCACCACGAGGTCCGCCGGCAGTTCCCGCCCGTCGGCCAGCCGGACCCCGCTCACCCTGGCGCCGCGCCCGTCGACCCCGGAGCGGCCGTCCACCGCGAGCAGCTCGTGGACCGCGGTACCGGTGTGCAGCGTGCTGCCGTGGTCACCGTGCAGGGCGGCCACGACCCGGGCCATCTCGGAGCCGAGCGCGTCGGCCATGGGCAGCGGCATCGCCTCCACCACGTCCACCGACCGGCCGTCGACGCGGGCGGTGGCGGCCACCTCGGCGCCGATGAAACCGCCGCCGACCACGACGACGCGCTCCGCCTCGGCCAGGCCGGCCCGGAGCGCGATGGCGTCGTCC
>DASXRB010000815.1:0-1836 GCA_036506875.1 Kribbellaceae bacterium
CCACCGACCCGTCGCCGAGCACCGTTGCTCCGGCGTACGCCGGAATCCGGCCGAGCGAGGCGCCGAGCGGCTTCACCACGATCTCGCCGGTGTCGCGCACGCCGTCGACCAGCAGGCCGATCCGCCGACCGTCGACCGACACCACCACGACGTACGGGTCGATCGGCTCCTCACCGCTGACGCCCAGCACGGCCGACACGTCGACGAGTGGCAGCAGTTCTCCGCGCAGCCGCAGCACCGGGGATCCGGCCATCATCGTGACGATCGAGTGGTCGTCCCCGCCGTACACGCGGACCAGCTCGACCACGTGGGACTGCGGGATCGCGTACGTCGTTTCGTCGACCACCACGAGCAAGGCGCTGATGATCGCCAGCGTGATCGGGATGCGGATGCGGAACTCCGTGCCGCGGCCGGGCCGGGTGGTGACGTCGACCGTCCCACCGACCCTTCCCACGTTGGCGCGGACGATGTCGGCGCCGACGCCGCGGCCGGACACGCTCGTGACCTCTGTCCGGGTCGACAGCCCCGGGTGGAACAGCAGGTCGGACACCTCGCGTTCGCCGAGCCGACCTGCCTCGTCCGCTGTCACCAGCCCCAGCTCGACGGCCCGCGAAACCACGGCGTCGGTGTCGATACCGGCGCCATCGTCCTCGACCTCGATGGCCACTTGGCCGCCGCCGGAGAACGCCCGCAGTACGACGGATCCGCGCGGATGCTTGCCGCTGGCAACACGAGCGGACGGTGACTCGATCCCGTGGTCCACCGCGTTGCGGACCAGGTGGGTCAATGGATCGCGCACCGCGTCGAGCACTGCCTTGTCGAGCAGCGTTTGCTCGCCTTCGACGACCAGCGACACCTCCTTACCCAGTTCGGCGGACAGGTCGTGAACGAGGCGGGGCAGCGGCGCGACCAGGGTGCCGATGGGCTGCAGGCGGACCCGGGTGACGGCATCCTGCAGTTCGGCGGTGACCCGGTCGAGCTGGCCGGTGGCTGCTTGCAGCCGCGGATCCTGGGTCGTGAACGCGCGGTCGACAACCTGGTTGCGGGCGAGAACGAGTTCGCCGACCAGGTTCATCAGCCGGTCCAGCAGCAAGGTGTCGACCCGCAACGAGGTGTCGGGCCGACGGCGTTCCCATCCGGGAACGGGCTGCTCGGCCGGCGAGTCCTGTCGCGGCTCCGAGGATGCGGGATCCGCGGCGCGGCCGAGGGCGTCGAGGCAGGCACGGTCGGCGTCCTCGATCGGTCCGTCGTTGCCGTCGCCGCCTTCGATCCGGCCGAGGACCTGGCGGATCCGGTCACCCAGCGCCAGCAGCGCCCGGATGACCGCGGGCGTCGGGCGCAGCCGGTGCGCGCGCAGCTCGCCGAGGGTGGACTCGCCGGCGTGCGCGAGCATCTCCAGCCGTGGCAGCGCGAGAAATCCGCAGGTGCCCTTGATCGTGTGCAGGGTGCGGAACAGGCGGGCCGTCCGTGCGTCGGCGTCGTCGCCGGCTTCCAGCGCCATCAGGTCCTGGTCGTAGGTGTCGAGGTTCTCCCGGCTCTCCTCGAGGAAGGCGGCGAGGATCGACTCGTCGGAGTCCATGCTCACGTCCCGGCGTAGGCGAGCTCGCGGGCGGGCACGGGGCCGCCTGCGGGGCCTGGCGCGACCCGAGCGGGCGCCGGCTGGGCCGGCAGGATGAACTGGCCGACCAGCCCCTGCAGCTCGACCGCCAGCCGGGCCAGCTCGTCCGCCGCACGATGAGTCTCGCCGACCGCCCGGGTGTTCTCCCGCGCCGCGCTGGCGACTCTGGTGATGTTCTCCGCGATCTCGGCCGAGCCGCCGGCCACGTCGACCGAGGC
>DASXRB010000816.1:0-3228 GCA_036506875.1 Kribbellaceae bacterium
AAGTACGCGTCGGCCTTCTTCGGGCCGTTCCGGGAGGCGGTGGCGTCGTCGCTGACCGGCGACCGGAAGTCGTACCAGCAGGACCCCGCGAACCGCCGCGAGGCGCTGCGCGAGGTCCGGCTGGACCTCGACGAGGGCGCGGACATCGTGATGGTGAAGCCGGCGCTGGCCTACCTGGACCTGGTCCGGGAGATCCGCGACGCGGTCGACGTGCCGGTGGCGGCGTACAACATCTCCGGTGAGTACGCGATGGTCGAGGCGGCCGCCGCGAACGGCTGGATCGACCGCGAGCGCGCCATCCTGGAGACGCTCACCTCGATCCGCCGGGCAGGGGCCGACATCATCCTCACCTACTGGGCCGCCGACGCCGCCCAGCTCCTCGCCCACCACTGACATACCACCCCACCTCTTTCCCGATCATTCGTCGCATCTCGTGGCCCCTGTGGAAGGACGTCCTCACAGCGCCGGCCTCCCTTGCCGTCCCGCCGCGCAGACCCCACGTCCGTTGCCGGCACGCCGTACCCCGGCCGCCGGACCGGCGTGTCGGCAAGGCAAGTCACGAGCACCTGTTTCCACAGGGACCACGAGACGCGACGAATGATCGGAGGTGGCGCGCGGTTCACCGGGGGGGCGTCCGGATGGTGAACGTCGGGTGACGGCTGGCGTGTCGCGGCGCGGCCGGCCGGCTCTGCGCCGGGAGGCTGGACGTCAGCAGCGATCGGGAGTCCGAAGGAGGACGTCATGCTGAGGCGTACACAGTTGTTCGGCGGCAAGGCCAGGATCACGTTCGCCCTCCCGGCGCACGAGCCGGACGGCGTAGTCAGCGTCGTCGGCGACTTCAACGACTGGCGACCCGGCGCGCACGAGCTCATCCGGCGCCGCAACGGCACGCGGACCGTGTCAGTGATCCTCCCGCCGGGGCGGCACCGGTTCCGCTACCTTGCGTCCGGAGGCGTCTGGTTCGACGACGCCACGGCCGACCGGGTCGACGGCGGCAGCGCGGTCCACGTCTGACCACCGGCGCACGGCTTCGGTGTCTGGCAGCCGGACTCCCAGCAGGGGGTCGGGGAGTCCTATGGATCGACCGCGAGCGCGGCATCCTGGAGACGCTCACCTCGATCCGCCGGGCAGGGCCGACGTCATCCTCACCTACTGGGCCGCCGAGACGCCCAGCTGCTCGATCGCCGCTGAATTCCCTGGACACGGACAGCGCCCGGGTGTTTCCGTGATGATGCGGACCCCGCGGTCCGTATCGATCGTCCGGGGCGGGGCATCGTGGCAGGGGGACACACGTCATGAACATCACCACTGATCAGCTCATCGAGCAGCACGAGCGGGCCCGGGAGACCTGGCCGTTCATCGACACGGTCGAGAAGGAACACGGCCTGCCTGCCCTGCTGCTGTACGCCGTCGGCTCGCGGGAGACCAACCTGCGCAACATCAAGGGCGACTTCAGCCAGCGTGCCGGTGAGAGCTCGAAGCGGTTCCACGGATTCGGAGTCTGGCAGCGCGACTCGCAGCACGGGGTGGACGAGTCCTACCTCAAGGACGTACGACGCCAGGCCGAGGACGCCGCCGAGATGCTGGCCGCCAACCACAAGTCGCTGGAGACCTGGCCCGCGGCGGTGGCGGCGTACAACTGCGGTCCGGGCCGGGTCCGGCAGGCCTTGCGGGCCGGCCGCTCGGTCGACCACTTCACCACCGGCGGCGACTACTCCGCTGACGTGCTGCAGCGGCACCGTGCGCTCGTCGCCGCGCACCAGCCGCACCAGCCGCACCCGGCGCCGGCGCCGACGCCGGCGGTGCACACCGACTGCACGAAGGTGCCGCCGGAGAGGTTCTTCGTGCCCGGAATGCGGCACCCGTGCTTCACGGTGATGGGCCAGCGGTTCCTGATCTGGCTGGGCACCGACATCAGCCACGACGGCAACGGTTACCAGCCCGGCCCGGTGTTCTCGACGTTCGACGCCGAGAACGTGCGGAAGTGCCAGCGGCTGATGAATGACGCGCCCGACGGCTTCTTCGGCCCGAAGCAGTGGAAGCGGTTGCTGACCGAACGGCCCTGACGACCGTCAGCTGCTCAGGGCCTGCCAGTCGAGGACGGGGGCGGCGAGGTCGCGGAGGGTGGCGAGCAGGCCGAGCCGGGCGGCGCGCAGCTCGGGCTCCTCGGCCATCACCAGGATCTCGTCGAAGAACCGGTTCACCGGTGCGGTCAGCACCCAGGCCGCCTCGGTGAAGTCGGCGAGCGAGCGCGGTTCGCCGCCGAGAGTCTCGCGGACCTTCGTGAGCTCGCCGTGCAGCGCCTGCTCGGCGGGTTCGGTGAGCAGCGCCGGGTCGTAGGAACTCGGCGCGTCCCCGGGCACGATCCGCCGGACCCGCTGCAGCGCGGTGGCCAGCTCGGCGAAGGCCGGGTCGTCGACCCGCTCGCGCAGCTGCGCCAGAGTCTCATCCGCCGCTGCGGGTGCCTGCGCGAGCGGGAGGACGGCCGCGACCTGCCGGTAGTCGGTCCCGCCGTCGAGCAGCTGCTGCTCGTAACGTCGTACGACGAAATCGGCCACCTCGGCGAGCGCGTCCTGCGACACGTCGATGCCCTGGGCAACGATCTGGCCGGCGGCCGCCGTCAGGCCGCGCGGCAGGGTGACGGCGCGCAGCCACGGGTGCTCGCGCAGGATCGCGACCACGCCGGCGGCAGCGCGGCGCAGGCCGAACGGGTCCGAGCTGCCGGTCGGGGTGGCGCCGACCGCGAAGAGGCCGGCCAGCAGGTCGAAGCGGTCGGCCAGCGCCAGCAGGGCGCCGGGTACCGTCGACGGCACCGGGTCGCCGGCCGCGCGCGGGAGCTCCAGGTCGTAGAGGGCCTGCGCGACGGCCTCGGTCTCGCCGGCCCGCCGCGCGTACTCGCGGGCCATCGTGCCGGCCAGGCTGGTCAGCTCGACCACCATCTGCGAGCCGAGGTCGAACTTCGCCAGCTCGGCCGCCCGGCGCAGCGTCGACAGGTCGTCGCCGTCCAGCGACACCTCGGACGCGAGCGCGAGCGCGACCCGGCCGATCCGGTCCGCGCGCTGGCCCATCGAGCCGAGCCGGTCCTCGAAGGCGAGCTTGCCCAGCTCGGCCATCATCGCCGCCGGCGCGGTCCGCAGGTCCGCACGCCAGAAGAACGCGGCGTCCTCGTACCGGGCCCGCAGCACCGCCTCGTTGCCGGCCCGGACGACGTCGTGGTCGCACTCGCCG
>DASXRB010000817.1:0-6214 GCA_036506875.1 Kribbellaceae bacterium
GTCGTCGAGGATGGTGCGCTGACCGTTCACCGCGCCCGGTGGCCCGCGCCGGAAATCCCGACGTAGGCCACCAACCGAACGGGTACGGTCGGCAGGGGATACTGACCTGGCGTTCAGAGGTCTGTGAGGAGCACGAATGTCGGACGACAACTGGAACCAGCCGAGCGAGCCGGAGGGGGAGGCGAGCGGTCAGCCGGGTGCGGGCGCTTCGCCGGGCGGCGACCCGCTGTCCGGGCAGGAGCCACCGCCGCGGTACGGCGACCAGGCGGCCGGTTCCGGACAGCAGGCCTGGCGTCCGGCGGGTGACGACCAGGGCTGGAAGCAGCCCGCCGATGAGCAGCCGTGGCGCTCGGCCGACACCGGCTGGAAGCAGCCCGGCGGCTCGTCAGGCTGGAAGCAGCCGGACGAACAACCCGCCTGGAACCAGCCCGGCGCGCAGCCGGCGTGGCGGCAGCCCGAGGACACCGGCGAGCAGCCGAGCCAGCCCGGCGGGCAGCCCGCACCATGGGGCCAGGCCAGTGAGCAGCCGGGCGCCTGGGGCCGGTCGAACGAGCAGCCGGCCGCCTGGGGCCAGCCCGGTGGCCAGCCGGCGTGGGGACAGCCCGGGCAGCCGCAGCAGCCGGGCTCGTCGTCGTACGACGGGATGAACGAGGCCCAGGGCGAGCAGCCACCGGGCGAGAGCGCGCCGCCGAACCCCTGGCAGGGCGCGTACCCGGCCGGCGAGCAGCACCCGGCGTCGCAGTCGCCGTACGGGCCCCGGCAGGTCGAGGGCGTGCCGCCGGGCTGGGCGTTCCCGCCGCCGGTGCGGCCGGGGCAGTCGCCGGCCGGCGCCCCGATCCAGCTCCCGCGCGGCTCGTTCGGGACGATGTCGCGCCGCCGTCGTACCCGCAAGGCCCTGATCGCGATCCTGGCCGCGCTCGCGGTGATCGTGGTCGGCGGCGGGGTGGCGCTCGCGCTCACCCGCGATGACGGCGGCACCCCGGTGACCGGCCCGACGGAGGCGACGCCCACGCCGACCCCGTCACCGAGCCCGTCGCCGACGCTGTCCACCACCCCGACGGTGAACCCGAAGCCGACCCCGCCGAAGCCGAAGCCCAAGCCGAAGCCGTCGCTGAACCAGCTGGTCAGCGCGAACCCGCTCTACAAGTCCGGCCGGGTGCTGGCGTCGCGCTGCCACGAGCCGGCCGCGCGGCCGACGTCGTTCGCGACGGTGCGGGCCTACTACAGCCAGTTCCTGCCCTGCCTGAACAAGTCCTGGGCGCCGAGCCTGAAGCGGTCCGGCTACCCGTTCCGGGCGCCGAAGCTGGTCGTGTACGGCGGCAAGATCAAGTCCCCGTGCGGCTTCACGTCCCGGCCCTGGTACTGCGGCGTGAACGAGACGATCTACATGCCGTGGAACGTCGACGTCGTGAACTACCGCACGAACCAGGAGTGGGCGCGGACCTGGATGGCGCAGACGTTCGCGCACGAGTACGGCCACCACGTGCAGCAGCTGACCGGCATCCTGCCGGCGTCGTGGGCGCGGCAACGGCTGATGACGAGCGCCGGGAACAAGCTGCTGGAGAGCCGCCGGCGCGAGCTGCAGGCGTCCTGCTTCGCGGGCGTCTACCTCGGCACGGACCGCTCCTGGTTCCCGATGCGCGGGACGTTCCTGACCCGCTGGCGCTGGACGATCTCGCACTCCGGTGACGAGTACGGCAAGCCGCGGGTGCGCGACCACGGCGCCGCGGCGTCCAACAACTACTGGTCGCTGCGCGGCTGGAACGGCGTCCGCCCGAGCTCCTGCAACACCTTCGCGGCGGGCACCACTCTCACCCGGTGACCAGGCGTGACTGAACCCTTCGGATGAAACACTCCTGACTCAAGCATGAAGCCGAACCGAGAGTGGAGAGCATGACGAACCACCCCCGTTCCACCCAGCGCTCGAGGCGCTGGTCGCTGACGAAGCGCGCCGTCGTCGCCGTCCTGGCGATCACGAGCTGCGCCGTTGCCGCGGCCCCGGGTGCCGCGCAGGCCGCGCCGACGCCGCCGCAGCCGACGACCGCCAAGACCTACACCGTGGCCGCCGAGAGCCAGACGCCGTCCTCGAACCTGGCGGCCGGGACGACCGCGGCGACCACGACCACGAGCAGCTGGTACAACACCGTTCGGTACAACCGCATCTACAAGTACGGTGGCCCGATCGGCGTCTCCCGGTGCCACGAGCCGACCTACCCGTTGAACTCGCTGACCAACATCCAGTACTACTCGAAGCGGTTCCTGTCCTGCCTGAACACGGCCTGGTCCGGAAACGTCAAGAAGGCCGGCTTCACCTTCACGATCCCGCACCTGATCTTCTACCAGAGCACGTACCAGAGCCACTGCGGCACCGTCTCCGGCAACGCGTTCTACTGCTCGTACGGCAACGGCGAGATCCTGATCCCGTGGACGCTGTGGCGCTCCTACTGGTACAACCGCGGCCAGCTGTGGACCCGGGCCTGGGTCGCCCAGACCATGGCGCACGAGTACGGCCACCACATCCAGGACATCACCGGCATCCTCGACGCGTCCTGGAACCGGCAGTGGTACACCTTCA
Source organism: Kribbellaceae bacterium (assembly GCA_036506875.1). Lineage (GTDB taxonomy): Bacteria > Actinomycetota > Actinomycetes > Propionibacteriales > Kribbellaceae > DASRHY01. Next base: position 2,576 of record DASXRB010000817.1, read on the forward strand.
AGACCACGGCCGACAAGCTCGAGGAGAGCCGTCGCCGTGAGCTGCAGGCCACCTGCTGGGGCGGCGGCTACCTGGGCGCCGACCGGGCCTACTTCCCGATGACCGGCAGTCTCTACACCATGTGGAAGCAGGAGGTCTACAGCATGGGTGACCAGCCCGGCTCGACCGCTCCGCGCGACCACGGCAGCCCGGCGAACAACGGCTTCTGGGCGACGCGTGGGTTCAACTACCACACGTCCGGCAGCTGCATCACCTGGGCGGTCTCGGACGCGATGGTCTCCTGACCTGAGCCCCACCGCGGGCTGATCCCGCACCCTCGAACCGGCCGGAGCGCCTCGCGCTCCGGCCGGTTCCGCATTCAGCCGTACGACGTTTCTCCCTGCCGGTACGACGTTTCCACAGCCGCTGTGCGGAGCCACGGCTTGCGCGACGGCGCCGGCGCGAACGTGCACGCGCCCGGCACCGCGGCACCCTCGACGGGGTGGCGGTGCCGGGCGCGTAGCCGGGCTGTGGGTCAGTCGGCGAAGAGGCGGCGGCCGGCGGAGAGGGTGCCGTTGAAGGCGGTCACGAAGTTGGACAGGGACTCGCCGATGTCGGACAGGTGCCAGTTGTCCGGGCCGTCGTACCAGCCGATGCCCTCGTCCGGGGCAGCGTCGTCGTCGGTGGCGGCGATCTCCAGCGCCCACTTCTCGGTCAGGCCGAGCACGGCGGCGTACGGAAGGCAGCGGGAGGCGAACTCGAGGCGGCGTTCGGTCGGCAGGTCGGCCGAGCTCTCGGCCGCGAGGTATGCCCGCAGCGCCGCGATCCGGCCGAGCACCTGGGCCCCGCGCGCGGTGCGGGCCGGCGCCTCCTGGCCCGCGAGCCACAGCGCCACACCGCCGAGCATGACGGCGAGCCCGACCAGGCCGAACTTCGACACCGCGGCGAGTACGACGGTCAGCACCACGCCGGCGCCGACCAGCACCAGGCCGGCGGTGGTCCAGCGGTTCCGCACCGCGTCCGGGCGCTGCTTGAACCAGCCCTGCGAGACCACGTCGTTGTACAGCCCGTCGCGGACCGCGTCCAGCCGCGGCCGCAGCGCCGGGCCGAGCGACGACACCGTCACCTCCGGCCCGTCGGCGAACACCGCGTCCAGCAAGGCCTTCTCGTACGCGAGCAGCTCCGGCCCGCCCTCGTGCCGCCGGGTCAGCTTCCAGTCCAGCTTGCCGAACTCGCCGGACCGCGGCAGCTCGGTGATCACCAGGTAGTTGCGCACGGCAAGGTCCAGCAGTGTCGCGGTGATGTCGACCAGGTCGGCCGACTCGTCCGCGACGGTGCCGAGCTGGCCGGGCCGGATCCCGTCCGGTGCAGCGAACTGCGGACCGTCCGGCCCGTCCAGCACCGGCCGCGCGGACACGCCGGCGGCCGCCGTGGCCTTCGCCGCGTCGCGCCCGCGCAGCAGCCACAGCAGTGCCGCCCCGAGGACGGCGAGGCCGAGCAGCAGGGCGCTCAGCCCGATCGTCGTACCGTCCACCGAGAAGGCACGGCCCAGGCTCCAGCGGTCCTCGAACGTCGCGTTCGGCTTCACCGTCGCGTCCGCGGTCAGCCCGGTCAGGAAGGTCACCCGGCCCTGCGGCGGCACCGCGAGCTGCTCGATCTCCAGCGCCGCGGACTCGGCCAGCTGCGACGAGGTGCACGGCTTGCCCGAGCCCGGCCGGCCCGCGAAGCAGGCCACCCAGGACGCGAACGGGATGCTCGCGCTGATCGTCGCCTTCGGAATGACGCTGTCGAAGCCCTGCACGACCGGCCAGCTCACCTCGTGGCCCTCCGCCGACTCGGCCACCGTGCCGATCACGTCGTAGCTGTAGACGACGGCCTTCGCGCCGGTCCCGGTCGTCACGGTCACCTTCGTGCCCTCGTCGACCTCGTCGGTCTTCACCGAGGCGGACTGTCCGTCGACGGTCGCCGAGACGTTCTTCAGCTCCCAGACCCGGTCCCGGTCGGCGTCCGCGCGGACCTTGGTCTGCAGCACCCTGGTGACCGAGTCCCCGGTCGCCTCGAGCGCCACCGTCTCCTCGACGTGCAGCACGCCGTCACCGTCGAGGCGGACGTCGGCGTCGTACGACGTGACGCGGTCGCCGGCAGGCACGGTGTCCGCGTACGACACGGCCGTGCCGCCGAGAAGCACGGTGGAGGCAACGATCAGGGCAGCCGCCAGTGTGCGGCGCTTCGGTGACATGGTCCGAGGGTAGTGTCGGACGGGTTCGTCCAAGGATCGGGAGTACATGTGAGCTCGCCGTACGGGTACGGCCAGGGGCAGCCCCCTGGGGTGCTGCCTCCGCCGCAGGCCACACCCTGGCCGCAGCAGGTGCCCCAGCAGGGTTTCCAGCAGCCTCCCGGCCAGTGGGCGCAGCCGTACTCCGGCCGGCGCGGCGGCTACGGCCCCGGCCAGTTCGGCGGTTTCCAGCCGCGGCGGCGCGGCGCGTCAGGCTGCCTGAAGGTGCTGGTCTTCAGCTTCGCCGCGGTCGCCCTCGTGCTGGTCGGCATCATCGTTCTCGCGGCCACCCTGGTCGGGAAGTCGCCGGCCGCGAGCGGCCCGAACCCGGACACGAGCCGCCCGTCCTTCGTGCCCACACCGTCCAGCGAGCCGGAGAAGGGCACCGCGGAGGACCAGCTGCTGAACGCCTCGATCTACGGCGCCGGCGGGATGGGCGAGCTGAACTGCCCGGCCGAGAACCTCGGCGACGGCAACATCGCGGCCCAGAAGCGGTACTACCAGAAGCTGTTCACGTGCCTCAACGACGGCTGGCGCCCGCTGCTGCAGAAGATCGGCTCGAACGAGCCGGACCCGGGCCTGGTCGTGTTCGACAAGCCGGTCGTCACCCCGTGCGGCAGCTTCAAGCCGAAGTCCGGCCGGGTGCTGGCGTTCTACTGCTACGGCAACTCGGTGATGTACACCGACGTGCTGCAGATGAACTCGGCCTTCGGTCCCAAGCAGGACCTGGCCTACCTGATGACGATCGCGCACGAGTACGGCCACCACGTGCAGGGCGTCAGCGGCCTGTTCCGGGCCCGGATGGTCTACCTGCAGGACCACCCGGAGGACGAGCTGCTCAGTTCCCGGCAGAACGAGCTGCAGGCGTCGTGCTTCGGCGGTGTGTTCAGCCGCGCGATCGAGAAGTCGTACCCGTTCACCAACCGGCTGCGGGAGTTCGAGTGGCAGTCCGGCCACAGCTTCGGTGACCAGGACGACGCCCCCGAGGACGAGCGCACGCACGGCAGGGCGAAGAGCCAGGGCTTCTGGATCATGAACGGCTTCACCATCGGCGAGACCAAGGCCTGCAACACCTACGCCGCCCCGGCCAGGCTCCTGCAGTAGCACCAGCCGCAACCGGGGCAGGCCTCTAAACTTCGCAGGGTGGCACTGCTGCGCGGCGTGGCCGCTCCCCGGGCGCGCACGCTGGTCGACGTGCTCCGCGCGACCGCCGCGTCGTACGGGCCGGAGCCCGCGCTCGACGACGGCAGCCAGACCCTCTCGTACGACGAGTTGCTGCGCGCGGTCTCCGCGCTGGCAGGACGGCTCTCCGAGGCCGGCATCGGGCCGGGCGACAAGGTCGGCATCCGGTTGTCGTCGGGGACCAACGACCTGTACGTCGCGAT
>DASXRB010000818.1:0-2192 GCA_036506875.1 Kribbellaceae bacterium
GTCGATGACGGACTCGCCGCGGGCGACGCGGATGATCGCGTCGCAAAGGGCCGTCACGTCGTTGACCCGGTCTTTGAGCAGGTAGCCGGCGCCGGTGGCGCTGTGGCGCAGCAGCCGTTCGGCGTAGGCGGCCTCGAGGTACTGCGACAGCACGAGCACCGCGACCTTCGGATGGCGGGCGCGGATCGTCAGCGCGGCGGTGAGCCCTTCGTCGGTGAAGGTCGGCGGCATGCGGATGTCGGTGACGACCACGTCGGGTGGGTGGGTGTCGACCGCGGCGAGCAGCGTGTCGGCGTCGCCGACGGCATGGGTGACCTCGATGTCGGCGTCGCCGAGCAAACGGGCCAGCCCCTCGCGGAGCAGCACCGAGTCCTCGGCCAGGATCACCCGCACGGCAGCCTCGCGACGATCGTGGTTCCCCCGCCGGTGGGACTGGTCACGGTCATGCGTCCGCCGAACGCGACGACGCGGTCGCGCATGCCGAGCAGGCCCGACCCGCCGGGGGTGGCGGGGCTGGCGCCGCCGACGCCGTCGTCGCGGACGCGGACGGTCATCTCGTCGCCGGCGACGGTGACCTCGACCTGCACGACCGACGCGGCGGCGTGCCGGGCGGCGTTGGTCACCGCTTCGGAGACGAAGAAGTACGCGGTGGACTCGACGGTGTCGCCGAAGCGTCGGGATGGTGCGCTGATCTCGACCGGCAGCGGCGCCCGCTCAGCCAATGCCTTCAGCGCGGACGCGAGCCCCTCCTGCGTCAGCAGCATGGGGTGGATCCCACGGGCCAGCTCGCGGAGTTCGCTGATCGCCTGCTGCAGGTCATCCGCGGCATGGTCGAGGAACGCGCGCAGCCGCGGGTCGGCACCGTCGCCGGCGCGGGCGCGGGCCTGTCCCAGGGTCATCGACAGCGCGAGCAGCCGCTGCTGCGCCCCGTCGTGCAGATCGCGCTCGATCCGCTGCCGCGCGTCCTGCCCGGTCTCGACCAGCCGGGCGGTGGTGGAGCGCAGTTGGACGAGCTGGCTGCGTACCTCGGCCTGCAGCCGCTCATTCTCCAGCGCCAGCCGCGCCATCGCCCCGGCCGCCTGCAGCAGCGCCGGCTCCTGCAGCACGATCTCGTCGACCAGCATCACCGCCAGCGGCCCGCCCGCGCCGCCGATCGGCGCCACCGTCCGCCCCGGTGAGGCGACCGGCTCGCGGGGGTGACCGTCGAGGTCGACGTACCCGTCGGTGATCGGCGACCAGTACAGCAGCTCCAGCCGTGGGTCGTGCAGCGCGGCGGCCAGCGCGTCGCGCACCCGGCCCGGCGCGACCGGCCCGCTCAGCTGTGGCAGCAACGCGCCGACGCGGGCATAGTCCAGGCGGGTGCGCAGCAGGCCGACCAGGAAGACCAGCGGCCACACCGCCAGCCCGGCCGGCATGAACTGGTACACGATCCGCGCCCCGGTCGGCGACAACGTCACGAAATCGTCGGCGACCTCCCTCGTCACCAGGTACGCGACCGCCGGCCCCGCCGCCCACAGCACCGGCGCGATCACGTACCGCACCGCGCGGGTCCGGCGCCACCAGTGCCGCACGATCACCGCCCCGACGGCCACGATGACCGCGGTGTCGAGGTAGCTGGTGACGTCGTTTCTCCATCGCTCGACTCCGGGGTCATGGACGACGAGCAGCAGGTTCGCCGGGCAGCCGGCGCAGCCCCCGGCGCGCGGGTCGAACAACAGCATCCGGACCAGGTTGTTGACCAGCGTCCACGCGTACAAGCCGACCATCACCCGGCGTTCGAACCCGCCCGGCAGCCGCCCGCTCGGATACGCCAGCGCCAAGTGCGCCAACACGTTCTGGTAGAACAACGCGAACGTCGCGGCGATCGTGAACGGCACCGCGCCAGGGATCCAGTACAGGTCGCCGACCAGCCACAAGAACCCGATCGCAGCCATCAGCAGCCCGGTCGCGTTGCCCGGACGGCGCAACAGCGCCACCACACCGGTGCCGATGTAGGCGGCGGCGACCCCGGTGTGGATCGCCTGATCCAACGGGTGCAGCGGCAGCCCACGCAGCGCCGGCGCCGCGATCGACAGCGCACAGGCCACCCCACCCGCCGCCGCGATCACACTCGCCAGCGCCGCGGTCCCCCGACGGCTGTCCGGCCCGGCCACCGCGCCGAGCGGGAACGAAGCCACCGCCGTCCCCATGCC
>DASXRB010000819.1:0-5357 GCA_036506875.1 Kribbellaceae bacterium
CGACCGGCGACACCCCGTCGCGCGGCCGGCGCGCCACCCGGAGCACCTCGCACTCGAACCCGGCCAGCCGGCGCTCCAGCGCCTCGCCGATCGACCCGTACCCGACGATCAGCACGGTCCGGTCGGCGAGCGAGTCCTCGACATCGGTCAGCGGCGGCCACACCTCGCGGCCGGCGTCGCGCACCGCCTGCGGGATCCGCCGGTACGACGCCAGGATCAGCGTCACCGCCAGCTCGGCCGTGGACGCGTCGTGCACGCCGCGCGCGTTGCACAGGGTCACGTCGCCACGAAGGAACGGCAGCACGTGCTCGAACCCCGCAGTCTGGGTCTGCACGACCTTCAGCGCCGGCATCTCGGTGATCACCTCGTACGCCGCCCGCCCGGCCATGTACGACGGCACGTAGAACTCGACCGTCTCGATCGAGTCCGGCCGCGCACCATCGGCGTCGTACCGATCGACCTGGAAGCCCGCCGGGACGCCGCCGAGGAAGGCGTCGGGGTCGGACCACGGCAGCCACGTCATGACCTTGTCGCGCATGGATCCGACCCTACTTCGCGCCACCGCGTCGTACCCTGATCAGATGTCGTGGGCAACAGCCCCGGAGCCTGGCCGGCGCTCGGCGCACCAGGCCGGTGTCGATCGCCTGCTCGCGTCGTACGCGGCCATCCCCGACGGCCGCCCGGTGCGGCTCGCGAAGCGGACCTCGAACCTGTTCCGGCCGCGCGCCGGCGTCACCGGCCCCGGCCTCGACGTGTCCGGGTTGCGCGGCGTGATCGGGGTCGACGCGGAGGCGCGGACGGCCGATGTGCAGGGGATGTGCACGTACGAGGACCTGGTCGCGGCGACGCTGCCGCACGGGCTGATGCCGCTGGTGGTGCCGCAGCTGCGCACGATCACGCTGGGCGGCGCGGTGACCGGGCTGGGCATCGAGTCGACGTCGTTCCATGCGGGCCTGCCGCACGAGTCGGTGCTGGAGCTGGACGTGCTGACCGGCGCGGGTGAGCTGGTGACGGCGACGCGCGGCAACGAGCACGCGGACCTGTTCGTGACGTTCCCGAACTCGTACGGGTCGCTGGGTTACGCGACCCGGATCCGGATCGAGCTGGCGCCGGTCTCGCCGTACGTCGCGCTGCGGCACGTGCGGTTCGACGACCTCGGGCTGCTGGCGAAGGCCGTCGAGCAGATCGTTGCCGAGGGCACGTATGGCGGCGAGCCGGTGGAGTTCCTGGACGGCGTGGTGTTCGAGCCGGGGCGGGCGTTCCTGACGCTCGGGCGGTGGTCGGACGGCGGTGGCGTGCCGAGTGACTACACCGGGCAGCGGATCTTCTACCGGTCGATCGCGGCGCGGGAGACGGACCTGCTGACGGTGCACGACTACCTGTGGCGGTGGGACACCGACTGGTTCTGGTGCTCACGCGCGTTCGGCGCGCAGCATCCCGTCGTACGGCGGTTGTGGCCCCGGCGGTGGCGGCGCAGCGACGTGTACCACCGGCTGGTCGGGCTGGAGCACCGGTTCAGGGTGCTGGACCGGCTCGGGCAGCCGGCGCGGGAGCGGGTGGTGCAGGACGTGGAGATCCCGGTCGAGCGGCTGGCGGAGTTCCTGCGCTGGTTCGGCGCGGAGGTCGGGATGCGGCCGGTGTGGCTGTGCCCGCTGCGGCTGCGCGAGCCGCACGGACCGGGGTCGGCGCGGGCCTGGCCGTTGTATCCGCTGTCCCCCGGCAAGACCTACGTCAACGTGGGCTTCTGGGGCACCGTGCCGGTCGCACCCGGCCGCGCGGACGGCGACGTGAACCGCGCGATCGAGGCCGCGGTCGGCGCGCACGACGGGCACAAGTCGCTGTACTCCGACGCCTACTACGACCGCGCGACGTTCGACCGGCTCTACAACGTCGCGGCGCTCGACGTCGTGAAACAACGCTACGACCCCGGCGGCAGGCTGACCGGGCTGTACGAGAAGGCGGTGCGCAGACGATGACCATCACCAACACGACCCACGTGTCGATCGCGGACGCGCTCACCTCGGTGGCGCCGGGCGGGCTGCCGTTCAGGTTCACCGCGTACGACGGGAGCAGCGCCGGGCCCGAGGACGCGCCCGTCGGCATGCACCTGGCGAACGAGCGCGGGCTGTCGTACATCCTCACCGCGCCCGGCGACCTCGGCATGGTCCGCGCGTACGTGGCCGGCGACCTCGAGGTGTACGGCGTGCACCCCGGCAACCCGTACGGCGTCGCGCGGTTGCTCGCTACCGAGCTGCACTTCCAGCGGCCGACCCCGGCCGAGGCGCTGCGGATCGTGCGCGGGCTCGGCTGGAGCCACCTGAGGCCACCGCCGGTGCCGCCGCAGGAGCGCGCGCCGCGCTGGCGCCGCACCGTCGACGGGCTGCGCCACTCACGGCACCGTGACGAGGTCGCGATCCAGCACCACTACGACGTGTCGAACCGCTTCTACGAGCTGATCCTCGGGCCGTCGATGACGTACACCTGCGCGGTGTTCCCGAAGCCGGACGCCTCGCTGGAGGAGGCGCAGGCGGAGAAGTACGACCTGGTCTGCCGCAAGCTCGGGCTGCGGCCGGGGATGCGGCTGCTGGACGTCGGCTGCGGCTGGGGCGGCATGGTGCGGCACGCGGCCCGCGAGTACGGCGTCACCGCGCTCGGCGTGACCTTGTCCAAGCAGCAGGCGTCGTGGGCGCAGGAGGCGATCGGGCGTGAGGGCCTGGAGAGCCGGGCCTCGGTGCGGCACGCCGACTACCGGGACGTGGCCGAGGCGGGGTTCGACGCGGTGAGCTCGATCGGACTGACCGAACACATCGGGGTGCGCAACTATCCGTCGTACTTCGAGTTCCTGCTGTCCCGCCTGAAGCCGCAGGGGCGGTTGCTGAACCACTGCATCACCCGGCCGCACAACCGGCACCAGGCCACCGGCCCGTTCATCGACCGGTACATCTTCCCGGACGGCGAGCTGACCGGGTCGGGTCGCATCATCACCGAGGCGCAGGACGCGGGCTTCGAGGTGCGGCACGCGGAGAACCTGCGCGAGCACTACGCGCTGACGCTGGCGGGGTGGAGCCGCAACCTGGAGGCCAGCTGGGACGAGGCCGTCGACGAGGTCGGACTGGCGACGGCGAAGGTGTGGGGGCTCTACCTCGCCACCTGCCGCGTCGGGTTCGAGCGCAACGACGTGCAGCTGCACCAGGTGCTCGCGGTGAAACCGGCTTCCGACGCGACGTCGGGCTTCGGGCTGCGTCCGGACTGGGGATCGTGAGCCGCCCTCGCGCGTTGAGGCAGTATGGGCGCTCATGTCGACAGGCTCAGCCGCATCGTGCCCGGTGGCCGCCGGCCGGGCGGTGCCGTGAGACCCCTCGTCGCCGTGGTCCTGGTCGCCGGCACGGTGATCTCCTGCACGCCGTCGTCGGGTGACCCGTCTGCGTTGCCGAGCGGAACGACGGGCAGCGCCGGTACGGCGAGCAGTGCGGCCACGCCGACCGCGCCCCGCTCGACCGGGCGGACGACGGCGCCGGCGGGTCCGGTCAAGCTGACCGTCGCCGGCACGATCGCGACCGGGCTGAACGTGCCCTGGGGACTGGACTTCCTGCCGGACGGGACTGCACTGGTCGCCGAGCGGGACACCGCGAAGGTGAAGCGGATCGCGGGCTCGTCGGTGACCGAGATCGGCACCGTGGAGGGCACGGACCCGTCGTCCGAAGGCGGCCTGCTCGGGCTAGCGGTCGACCCGGAGTTCGCGTCGCGACCTTACGTGTACGTGTACTTCAGCACGAGCGACGACAACCGGATCGCGCGCTACACCTGGCGCGACGGGCGGATGGCGGACCCGCGGGTGATCTTCTCCGGCATCCCGGTCAGCGCGGTCCACAACGGCGGCCGGATCGTGTTCGGCCCGGACGGCTTCCTGTACGTCGGGACCGGCGAGAACCACGAGGGCGACTTCGCCCAGGACCTGAACAGTCCTCGCGGCAAGATCCTGCGCATCACCCGCGACGGCCGGCCGGCAGCGGGCAATCCGCGGGCGGGGTCGCCGGTGTGGTCGTACGGGCACCGTAACGTGCAGGGGCTGGCGTTCGGCGACGACGGGCAGCTGTACGCGTCCGAGTTCGGCCAGGACGAGTGGGACGAGCTGAACGCGATCAGGCCCGGCGCGAACTACGGCTGGCCCGCCGCCGAGGGCACCGCCGGACTGGAAGGCATGGTCGACCCGATCGCCCAGTGGCACACCGACGTCGCCTCCCCGTCCGGCATCGCCTACGCCCAGGGCACGATCTTCATGGCCTGCCTGCGCGGCTCCCGCCTCTGGGCGATCCCGGTCTCCGGGGGCCGCCGCACCAGCGAACCCCGGGAGTTCTTCACCGGCGAGTACGGCCGCCTCCGCACCGTGGTCGCGGCCCCCGACGGCTCCCTGTGGCTCACCACCTCCAACACCGACGGCCGCGGCGAGATCCGCGACGGCGACGACCGCATCCTCCGCGTCGTCATCAGCCACTGAGCTCCGGCCAGTCCACTACGCCAGCCCTGTGCGCACGCCGTCCGAACCGGAACGAGACCGCGGCCGCTCCGCCCGCTACCGTCGTTCCCGGCAGGCGCATTCTCCACGCGGTCGGCGAGGTGTCACAAATGGCAGCGAGGTTCGGAAGTGTCGACGCGTACTTCGGTTCGTTCGGCGATGACGTCCGGGACCGTCTCGAGGACATCCGCCGGACGATCCGGACGGTGATCCCGGACGCGGGCGAGAAGATCAGCTACGACATGGCCACCTTCACGGTCGGCGGCAAGGCGCTGGTCTACGTGGCCGGATGGAAGAACCACATCAGCGTCTACCCGGTACCGGCTGGAGATGACCCCTTCGAGCAGGCGGTCGCAAGGTATCGGGTGGAGAAAGGGACGCTGAGGCTTCCGCTGTCGGAACCCGTTCCACACAAGGTGATCGAGCGCCTGGTCGAGTTGCTCGTCGCCCAACGCGCTCCTTCCGACTGAGTGTCCGCGATTCCGCGGAATCGTCAGCCTGTGGATGACGGCCGGATGTCGGTGCGCGCCCTCGTCTATTCAAACACGTGATCGACACACGTGAGACCTCCACTCCCTTCCACCGCCGGCCCGCGTCCAGCGCACCGGACAACCCGGCCACTACCCGGACCGTCCCCAGCGGCGGCCGGACCGCCGGCGGCCGGTCGGCCGCCGACCCGGGCACGCCCGACGACCGGGGAGAGTACGACGCGGTGCCGACCGAGCGGCTGGAGGCGCAGGTGTGCGAGCTGGCCGCCCGGGCGGCCGCGGCCCTGTGCCGCTGGCTGCTGATGGTCGCCGAGCTCGACCGCCGCCGCGCCTGGGCCGACTGGCAGATGACC
>DASXRB010000820.1:0-1959 GCA_036506875.1 Kribbellaceae bacterium
AAGACCGTCATGGGCCAGCCGCCCTGGCCCGTCATCGCCTGGGTCGCCTCCATGTAGACCGCGTCCACGTCCGGGCGCTCCTCCCGGTCGACTTTGACCGCGACGACGTGGTCGTTGACGACCTCCGCGGTCGCGAGATCCTCGAACGACTCGTGCGCCATGACGTGGCACCAGTGGCAGGCGGCGTACCCGACCGAGAGCAGCACCGGGACGTCCCGGCGCCGGGCCTCGGCGAACGCCTCCTCGGACCACGGCCACCACTCGACCGGGTTGTCGGCGTGCTGCAGCAGGTACGGCGAGGTCGCGTCAGCGAGGCGGTTCGGCATACCCCTGATCCTCGCCCGGACCGCGCCGGCCCGCGACCACAGGTTCTCCTCATCTCGTTCTTAGCCGGATGAGGTACACCTAGTCACAGGCCGTAAAACACCCTTGAAAGGCGGTGCGTGGTGGGGGTGCCCGGCACGGCGCGCGTGCTCGTGGTCGACGACGAGCCCGCGGTGCGCGACTCGCTGGCGCGGACGCTGCGGTTCGAGGGGTACGACGTGGTGGTGGCCAACGATGGCCTGGCCGCGCTCGACGCCGTCCGCGCGGAGAACCCGGACGTGCTCGTCCTCGATGTGATGATGCCCCGGATGGATGGCCTGGAGGCCTGCCGGCGGCTCCGGGCGGACCAGCAGCACCTTCCGGTGCTCATGCTGACCGCCCGCGACAGCGTCGGCGACCGGGTGGCCGGTCTCGACGCCGGCGCCGACGACTACCTGGTCAAGCCGTTCGCCCTCCAGGAGCTGCTGGCCCGGGTCCGCGCCCTGCTGCGCAGGTCGCTGCTGTCCGCCGGTACGGAGGGGAGCTCGGCGCTCACGTTCGCCGATCTCTCCCTCGATCTGGATACCCGCGAGGTCCGGCGGGGTGGCCGCGCGCTGAACCTGACCCGCACCGAGTTCTCGATGCTGGAGGTGTTCCTCCGCCACCCCCGCCACGTCCTGACCCGGACGATGCTCTTCGAGCTGGTCTGGGGGTACGACTTCGGCCCGGGCTCCAACAGCCTCGACGTCTACGTGGGGTACCTGCGCCGCAAGCTGGAGCTCGGGGGCGAACCACGGCTGATCCACACCGTCCGCGGCGTCGGTTACGTGCTGCGGGAGATCACCCCGTGATTTCGAGCCTCGAACGGCTCCGGCGGCGGGTCCGCGGGCAGATCCGCGACTGGATCCAGGACGCGGCGTCGGCGGTCGCGCGGCGCTGGCGCCAGCTCCCGCTGCGGACACGGCTCACGACGTTCGCCGCGGCCGCGGTGGCCGTCGCGGTGATCGCCGTGTCGGTCGCGGCGATCCTGGTGATCCGGGAACAACTGCTCGGCCAGTTCAACCGGGACCTGCTCGACCAGGCCAGATACGTCGCCCGCCACATGGCCGAGACCGTCCCCGACACGCGGTCCCGGATCTCCGGGGACGTGCCGCTCCTGCAGGTGCTGCGTGTCGACGGCACGGTCGCGCGACCGGAGAACCAGGCCACGACGCTGCCGGTGAGCGGGCGAGACCTCGACGTGGTCGCCGGCGGCTCCGACGTGGAGTACTCCGACGTGCGCGTCGACGGCGTCCGCTACCGGATGGTCACGATCGACGCCCCAGGGGGCGCGCTGCAGTTCGCCCGCCAACCGATCGAGGTCGAGGATCGGCTGGCCCAGTACACGCTGCTCCTCGTCGTGATCGGGGCCGTCGGCGTGGTGAGCGCCGCGATGCTCGGCATGACCGTGGCGCGTGCCGGCCTCGCGCCCGTCGACCGGCTCACCGCGGCCGCCGAGCATGTCGCGGCGACCCAGGACCTGCGGGCCGCGATCACGGTCACCGGCGACGACGAAGTGGCCCGGCTCGGCCGCGCCTTCAACGCGATGCTCGCCGCCCTGGAGTCCTCGCGCGAGGATCAGCGGCGCCTCATCGACGACGCCAGCCACGAGCTGCG
>DASXRB010000821.1:0-1528 GCA_036506875.1 Kribbellaceae bacterium
TGCTCGGTGACTTGAAGTCGGTGTCGGTCACGAGCACGTCGAGCGGGACGCCGTCGGCGCGGAACTTCGGCAGGATCGTGGTCTCGTAGTCGGCCGCGGTCCGGTCGTAGTACTCCGAGTACCAGACGCCGTACGCCCACCTGGGCATCAGCTCCGACGGCCCGGTCAGCCGCGCCAGGTCGGCCAGACCCTGCTGGTAGTCGTGGCCGTAGCCGAAGACGTATCCATCCTGGTACGGCGTGCCGCCGTGACCGGGCCGTGGAGTTACCGCTTTCGTCGACCGGTTGTAGATCGCCGACGTTGTGTCGTCGAGCAGGGTCCAGCCGTCCTGGTAGAGCAGGCCGGGGGTGGTCGGCGCCGAGCCGTTGACTCCGTCCAGGCCGCGGCGGTAACCGCCGAGGGGGGCGTGCGGCGCGAGTAGCGGGGCGTTTGGCGAGGTCACCGCGACCGTGTCGATGTTGAGCTCGCAGCTCGCGGCGTCCGGGCAGCCGATCGTGACGTCGTCGGCGCCTGCGGCCAGCGTCACCGGCACCGCGATCGTCCGCCACGACTCCCAACTGCTCGTCGTGGGCAAGGTGGCCGTCGTCGCCGCAGCCGAGCCGACCTGGATCGAGACCGGACGCGGCGCGCTCTGGGCGTTGGAGTAGCGCAGCTGCAGCGCGTACGAACCCGCCCGCGGGACGTCGACGACATGCATGGTGTCGCTCGCGCCGGTGTTGAGCCCGGCGACGAAGCCGACGCCGGAGTAATCGTTGTGATCGGTCGCCACAGACGCGGACCCGCCCCGGGTGCCGGACTCGGCCTCGCAGACCGTGCCGAAGTGGCAGTCCTCGGCCTTCGGTTGTGGCGGCGGCGGGTACGGCGATCCCGGCGTGACCAGCGCGAGGCTGTCGAAGTTGACGTTGCCCGAGTCCGACGGCGTGCGCACGACGGTGATCGTGTGCGTGCCCGCGGTCAGGTCGAGCATCGCCGAGACGATCGCCCACGTGTTCCAGTCGGCGGTGGTCGGCATCGTGATCGCTTGCGCGGCGCCGCCGTCGACCTCGACGGTCAGCGTGCGGGTGGTGTCCTGACCGTCACCGCCGAGGGAGTTCGCGTAGCGCAGGTCGAGTTGGTACGTGGCCGCGCTCGCGACGTTCACCTGGAACGACAACGAGTTGCCGACGTTCTGGAAGCCGGCGGCGAAGCCCCGGCCGGTGTAGCCGGAGTGGTCGGTCGCGACGGACACACCGGTGAGGTCCAGGTCCTCCGCCTCGCACAGGACCCCGACGGTGCAGGACGGGACGGCCTGCGACGCCCACGGAAACGCCGTGACGTCCTGCCGGCCGGCCCGCAGCCGCACCGAGAGGTTCTCCGGACCGAACGCACCGGAGCCGACCTTGTAGCGCAGGGTCAGCGCGTCGGTCTGGATGGTCAGCCAACCGTCGACGGCCTTCGCGGTGAACCGCGCTGGCGCGAACCCGTCCCGGCCGATTGCGTTGAACGTGGCCGCGTCGACGAAGTGCGCGTCGCCCGCGTACTCGGTGCG
>DASXRB010000822.1:0-19902 GCA_036506875.1 Kribbellaceae bacterium
CATGTCGCGCAGCTGCCGCCAGTAGAAGTGGCGGCTGACGTCGGCGCCTATGGTCCAGCCCAGGTAGATGTCGCTCGTGGCCTGCATCATCCGCTGTCCGTGCACCACCCGCTCACCGTGCTGGGCGTACTGGCTCTTGGGCAGGTGGTCTTCGAGCACCGAGGCGGAGGCCTCCTTGAGTTGCAGGAACAGCGGGTCCTGCTGATCGCGGCCCTGCAGCAGCACGATGAACGCCCGGGTGCCGACGCTGCCGACGCCCACTACCTTGCGGGCGAGGTCGATGACCTGGAACTGCTCCAGCAGATGGCGTCGATCGGGCTGCAGCGTGTCCCGGTAGGTGCGAAACTGCTCGCGGACGAGGTGTTCGACCTCGTCGGCGTTGAGGCCGGCGATAGGGGCCAGGTCCCGCACCGGCACCACGATCGGTGGCTGGCTGACGATCCGGTATTGGCCGTCGACGAGTTCGCCGAGCTTGGACAGCGCCTGCAGGCTGTCGCGGGTACGCGCCTTCTGCAGGTTCTTCTCGGCCGTCTTGAGCGCCTTGGCCTGTTTCTTGTCCTTCTTGGCCACGGTGGCGCGGGCGGCGGTCATCAGCTCGTCGTCGGGCAGGTGCGCGTACCAGATGTCCATCGTGCGCATCTGGGCGAACCCGGCCATCGCCTCCCGGTAGGCCCGCACCGAGGCGCTGGTGGCGGCGCGCGTGTCGGCGGTGCTGAACGCGTTGTTGCGGGCCGCGATCGTGAAGCTGGCCGCCATCCGTTTCACGTCGTACTCAAACGGCCCCGGCAGCGTCTCGTCGAAGTCGTTGAGGTCGAAGACCAACGCCCGCTCCGGCGAGGCGAACATCCCGAAGTTCGACAGGTGCGCGTCGCCGCAGAGCTGGACGGTCAGCCCGGCGGTCGGCGTGTCCTTCAGATCAGCGGCCATGATCTTGGCAGCGCCCCGGTAGAAGGTGAACGGGGACACCATCATCCGCCCATGGCGCACCGGCACCAGCCCAGGGATCGCCCGGTTGCGTTCGGCGCTGCGCTCCATCACCGCGACCGCCGAGACCTGGTCGGGCGGCGGCGGCTCGTGCTCCATCCGCTCGTGTGCGCGGTACACCTCGACGAGCAACTCATCACGGGACGCGAAGTAGTACCGCAGCGCCGCGTGCGAGACGCCGATCGCGTCGCCGATCGCCCGCAGCGATGCCCCCACACCACGATCAGCGAACAGCTCAATGGCACTGGACAGGATCTCCGCGCGCCGCTCGGAGGCCTTTCGGTACGACCGCTCCCGCATCTCCGCACTGTCCTTCTCCACCCGCGCATCCTACGGAGAAGTTCCGGAAGTCGGCTTCGTGTACGGGCGGACCCACGAGCGACAGGCACCGGCAGCCGTGATGAGGCGGCGACTCCTCAAACGCCTCAACCAGAACATCCACTCGGTTAGTCGTACGTAAGTTCTACTGAAGTGATCTCGGCGAAGAATGACTGCTGATTCTGGACGACACGGGCAGCTCGTCCACATCGGACGGTGCTGGAAGAGGGGGGTGGGGCTGCTCGCCGCCGGGTTCGGGGTATCGCGGGCCACCGCCTACCGCTACCGCGACGAGGCCACCTGCGTGCTCGCCGCGACCGCACCGGTGGGGTGTCGCTCGGCGCACGGGAAGCCAGGGCGACGAAGCCACCCACACCATCCCCCGACCGGCGTGCTATCCACTACGGGGAGAGCCACAACCTGCGCGGCGGCCTGCCGGTTCGCGGTCGCCTGCCCCAACGACCGGTGTCGGCGGCCGGGTGCGCATGGTGACCGCATCGACGCCAAGGCCGCGGGCCTCCGCCCCAACGCCGCACCCACCTCCTCGATGAGGTGGACGTACCACGACGATGCCAGCGTCTCGGCCGGGATGGCACGCCGCGAACAGCGTTCCCGGTCATTCCGGGTTGTAATCAGCGATGGCGTTCTCCCACGTGTCCAAGGCCCGCTCCACGCGGGACCGTGGGCCGGACGGTAGCCAGTGTGCGACTCGGCGCACCCCGGCGTTCGCTAACTGCTCGAACACCTCGGGCTCGGCCGGCACGCCCATCACCTGCACGTGGATGGGCCGGTCCGCGCGGGCGACAGCCGATGTTGGGGCCCGTCCGCTGCGGTCGACACCATCGACCAGCAGGATAAGGAGGCCGTGGTCATCGTGCGCGTCGGCTGCCTCGACAGGCCTGGACGTACAGAGAGGAGAGGACGATGAGCAACGAACAGGTGGCACCTGAGACGAGAGGTGTCGCGGTGAAGGTCCTTGCAACGGTTGACCTTGCCCGTGAGATCGAGGGCATGGCAGGGCGCCAACTTCGAATGCGTATGGTGACCATCGAGCCTGGAGGCATCTTCGGCCCGATTCACGACCATGAAGGCAGACCAGGCACCGTCTACATCTTGCAGGGAACGATCACTGACCATCGAAACGGGGTCGCTACGGACTATGGACCCGGAGTGGGCTGGCCCGAGGATCGGAACACGACCCACTGGCTCGAGAACAGGGGAACGATTCCGGCGGTGGAGATCTCGGTCGATATCGTCAGGCAAGAGTGAATTGAGGTATTGCTGCCGGCGCCGCAGCCCCGAAAGCGCCTCACCGAACCCCTCGACCAGGCCGGCGGACGTAGTCGAAGAGCTCCCGATGCCGATCCACCCCGCACGGAGCCTCGTCGCGTAGTGGAACGTGAGTCGATGCCGGCTCAGGTGTGCACGGGAGGGTCCGACAGCAGGGTCGGGAACCGCACGCCCGCGTTCCGGACCTTCTTCGGCTGGATCGCCGCAAGCACGGCCGCCATCCAGTCCGGGTAGTACTCCGACTTGTTGTCGTCCTGCCAGTTGACTTTGTCATTCAGGTCGTCGAGCGTGTACGCGTTGAATTCGAGCGCGAGCGGGAGGAGTTCGGTCAGGCCGTTCTTGTAGTACAACGGCGCATAATTTGATTTCGGGAACTTGGGATTGTCCCCTCCCGAGGGCCAGAAGTAGAGCGGCTCCGGCCCGGTCTCGTCCTCGAAAACCGACTTCTGCGACACGAGGTCGGTTCCTTGGGCGAGGTGGTTGAGATATGTCGCGAAACCGCACCACACTTCCACCGGTCCTTGGTCCTCGATGTGATGCCCGAATTCGTGCAGCAGCAGGGTTTCATCCTGGAACTTCTTCGAGTTGAGGTGGATCACCTGGTCCTTGGGTTCGTAGTTGCCTTCGGTGTTGGCGTTGTAGTAGTTGTCGTCCGGCCGGTGAATAATGATCTTCGGCAGCCTTACCTCGCGGATCACCTCCGGATCGATCCATTGGAGGATGCGTGCGCACGCCTCCTTGATTATTTCTTTGTATTCGCCGGTCGTCTTGCCTCCCTTGGACCCGGAAAATTCGAGCTTGTCCATCCACTCGTCGACCATTTCCGCCAGGGCTATTTTGTCGACCCGTTCTCCTTTCCATGTGGCGGTGAGCTCCTGCAGCGCAGTCCGCTCTTCTCCGCTGAGCTCGGCCCACTGGAAGCTCATGGCCGCGTCTACGACTGCGGCGTAATTGGCGCTGGTCACGGTCTCGTAGGTGATGCTGCCGTCGGCGCCGCGCCGCCTGACCTTGACGGCGGGGCGGTCACCGTTTTCCGTGTCGCTCAATCGTTGGAGCAGGTGGGTGACCATCGAGTGGGGTTTCTCGCCGGCTCTCCGATCGGGGACCTTCGCCGCGTACGCCCGCAGGTCATCCCAGGACGGCACGTTCTCCACCTCCCGGACCCAGGCGATCTCCAGCGTCCACTTCCGCTCGTCCGACTGCAGCTGCGCCACCTCCTCTTGCAACTTCCGCTGGTCTACCTTCAGCTTCGACAGCCTCTCCATGTCCTGCAGCGGATTCGCTTCTATGTCTTGCACCCGCTTTTCGAGTTGATGCAGATCCGCTTCCTTCTGCCGTGCCTGGCGTGCCACCTCCGCCAGCCGCTGCCTCGCCGCCTCCTCCAGCCGCTGCTTCGCGGCCTCGTCCACACGTGCCGGCTGTGGCTGTCGTGCCGGCTGTGGCTGCAGTGCCGGCTGTGGCTGCAGTGCCGGCTGTGGCCGTATCTGGTCCTGTGGCCGTGTCTGGTCTTGCGGCCCGGTCTGATCCTGCCGCCCCCGGTCCTCCTGCGCCTGCTGCGCTGCCGGCCGGCGCTCACGTAGGTAAGCCGCCCGCTTGTCGAGTAACTTCAGCACGGCATCCTGGTCGGCGGTCTTGAGCCCGGCGAGCCCTTCGATCTCGCGTCGCATCGTCTCGACGTCACTGAGAGTATTCACGTTCAACGCTCGGGATTTGAGCGTCTTCACCCCGGCGTTCGTTGCCGGGTCTACTCCGCCCACGAAGATCTTGGGCGGGGATGTGTTGTGCTTGTTCTTGGCGAGCGTAGAACCGGGGCTGCGCGACTTGTGCAGGCTGCTGCTCATGGCTACCGTCCCTCCTGTCTACTGATCGCTGGCCTGGTAGGTCAGCACGAGGCCGACGTTGGTCAGCCCCGTCCGGTCGCCGTCCAGCGTCAGAACCCAGTTCGAGCCGTTGCCGATGGTGAGGCCGGGCGTCGGCAGCAGCGCTCCCTCGGTGAGGGTGAGCGCCGGGGGACCGCCGAGCACGAACCGGACCGAACCGCCGTTGCTGTTCTCGTACCGCGAATAGATGCCGGTGATCTGGTGGCCGGTCATCCCCGGGAACATGTTGAGTGTCAACGGCAGCGTGAGTTCCGGTTGATCGGCGTCCAGGAAGTCCTGCCACTGCTCGGGGAACTCGCGGGCGACGTCGACAAAGCGGGCCGCCTGGTACGGCTTGAGCATGCCCTTGACCGCGTTGGCGAACACCTCATCACCGGGCTGGGCGGTGTACCGGATGATCAACGTGACGTCGCGCAGGCCGGGCGGCCGCAGGCCGGTCAGCGCCAGCCGCCAGGTGGAGATCGCCCCAGTGCCCTCGAACGGCAGGTACCGCGGGTCGTCGAGGCGCAGCTCGAACAGGCCGGTGTCCTCCTGGTCGCCCCCCGACAGCACGATCTGCTGCGACGGCCGCCAGTCGCTGCGCACCGTGTCCGGCGGCGGCTGGGTGGGATCGAGCAGGTGCTTGACGGCCTTCGGGTCGGCCTCCAGCACCGTCTTGTGACCGAGCTGGGTCAGCGTCGCGTTCAGCCGCACCGGTTCGCCGTCACCGCCGTCGAACGAGACCGCCACGGTACGGATCTGCCGGCGGAAGTGCCCGGGGAATTCATGGTCGAACGTGGCCTCGGTGAGCGAGAATTCGCAGACACCCGTGCTGGTCAGCCGGTACAGCGCGACCGGGTCCAGCTCGAGCAGGGAGATCCGTTTCGTGATCTCGAGACCGCGGCCCGACGCGTCGCGGCACGCCTTGCCCAGCAGCTCTAGGTCGAGCGAGAGGCTCTCGCCGGCGAGCAGCCCGCCCCGCAGGCTCTCCCAGTACTGCGGGCGGATGTAGGTCGCCTCGCTGCCACCGCGGCCCCGCTCGAACTGGAACGCCAGCTCGGCCTGCCGGGCCAGGTCGTAGGCCAGCTGGTAGGCCTGGAAGTACAGGCTCGACAGCCGGCCGGCCATCCACTGGTAGAGGCCGGCGCCGGTGAACTTGCCGGTCAGGAACGCGGCCACCTCCTGCTGGTTCGCGATCTGCTGGCGCAGCACGTCGGCCTCGCGCTGGGCGACCGCGAGCGCCTGCTCGGCGCCGGCGAACCGCTGTTCGAGCTGCGCCAGGTCGCCGCGCGCGGTGCTGAGCTGGAACGCCCACTCGGCCTGAGATCGCGCCTGCTCCGCGCGGACGCCGAGCAACTCGCCCAGGATGCTGAACCCTTCGGCGAGCGTCTGCGGGATCTCGGAGCCCTTGTCCAGCACGGCGCCGAGCTCCTGGCCGCCCCATTCCACGCCGATGATGAACGGTCCGAGCTTGGTCTGCGGGGCCGCGTACGCGATGGCCGATCCGATCTTCATGGTTCCGGACGCCATGTGCAGGGTCGCGGCCGTGATCATCAGGTCGACCTGGGCCTGTTCCAGCGGGCTGAGCCCGCCGGCGGACAGGCGCTCGTAGTACTGGACGCGCGCGGTCACCGCGTCGCGGCCGGCCTCGAGTTCGCGCAGGCTCGCGGCCGCGATCTCGACCTGGGCCTCGGTGATGGCGCGGGTCATCGCGAGGATCACGCCCTCCTGGCGGCTCTGCAGGAGGCTGAGCTCCTCCGAGTCGCGCCGGTCGAGGACGCCCAGGAGCTGGTTGCCGAACTGGCACAACCTGTCGACCAGGTCGCGGGCCGCGGCGAACGTGGTGTCGAACCGGAAGTGCGGGACGAGGGCCGCGGCGGCCGGCGCGGCCGGCAACGACGGCGCCCCGGCGGCGGTGGCGCGCACGAGCGCCATGACGTCCTGCTCCGGCTCGAACAGCGGCAGCGGCTGGCTGATGCCCATGATGTTCAGCGACTGCCTGATCTTGTAGAGGCGGTCTTCGACGCGCGCCCAGTACTCCCGGAACGCGCTGTTGTCGGGAACGTGGAAGTACCCGTTGGCCAGGCCGGCGTAGACCGCGCCGGAGCCCTCCAGCAGCGCCCCGCCGGCGGTCAGCTCGGGCAGCGGGTCGAGCTCGTCCGGCTGGTCCTCGAGCTGCTGGAAGGTCCGCGTCGCCGGCAGCGCCCGCCGGCCGATGCCCGCCGGCCGCTTCCCGAGCAGGTCCCACGCGAGGATGTAGAGCATCCTCGCCTCGTCGACGCTCTCCGGGGTGTACTGGCGGAAGAGCAGGTCGCCCCAGTCGAGTAGGTTGTCGATGTAGGCCATCACCACCGCGCGGCGGTGCGCGACCGGGCGCAGGTCGGCGATCGCGTGCGGATCGAACGGGTCGTTGCGGTACGCCTCCAGCAGGCTCTCCCGGTCGCCCAGGTAGTCGTACTGCCGCCGCAGCCCGGCGACGACGGCGGTGCGCTCCTGAAGCTCGCGCGCCGCGGCCAACGCCCGCCGCAGCGCGGTCCGGCGCGGTTCGCGCACCCGCGGGGTGAGCCGGGCGGCGATGGTGTCCGCGACGCCCACCAGGACGGTCGGCAACGTCGACGAGGCGAACATGTCGAGGATCGCCTCCTCGTCCGGGGTGAGCCGGCGGTTCTGCCGGAACGCAGGGGCCAGCGTGGCCAGGCCCGCCAGGATGGGCGCCAGCGTGTCACTCAGGCCGGCGGTGGCATCCGCGACGCCGGCGGCCTGCACCTCATCGGCCAGCTCGGCTATCTCCCGGGCGCTGTTCTCGGCGAGGGCGGCGACGTCGGCGGCGAGGAACGGCAGGAATCGCCAGTACCCGTCCGGCTTGGTCGGGTTGAAGACGTACTCGTACCAGGTGCGGGCGTCCTCGAATCGCTGCGCGTCGTTCAACGCGCGGGCGATGAGCGCCGGTGCGTGGAAGAAGATCTCCCAGTAGTAGATGCCGTTGGCGCTCTGGAAGTCCAGGTGCGAGCTGGCCGGCAGCCGGGCCGCCGTGACGCGGTCGCCGCGGAGCTGGATGGTGTTGCGGTCGGAGCGGTCCACCGTGAACGCCGGGCTCTCGTCGATCTCCTGCGTGCTGAGGTCGAGCAGCGCGGGCACGCCGCCGGCGAGCAGCCTCTGGTTGAGTTGTGCGGCCGTGCTCGTGGTCAGCCGGACGATCTCCAGCGGGAGGGTGGCCAGCTCGTACGGGCGGGACACCGTCGCGCCCGTCGGATACCGGACGTATCGCGAGACGTATCGCGAGCCCTCGCGATACGTGAAGAACAGGTACAGATACCCGTCCGCGTCGCTGTCCAGGACGCCCGTGAACTGCCCTGGGAAGTCGGCCGGCAGGTCGGCCCAGTTCCTCTCGATCGGCGCGAACTCCGTGACGGCATCCAGTTCCTTGCCCGGTTGCAGCTGGCTGTACAGGCCTCCGCTGAACACGTACCGGCGGGTCCCGCGCCGGAACACCGCGTCGAGCGCGCGCCGCATCTGCTTGGGATAGCCCTCGTCGACAGTGTCCGGGATGGGCGCGCCCGCGGCGAGCGTGTACCGGGCGTACTGCGGCCCGCTGGTGACGTACAGGTAGCCGCCGTCGACATAGGCCGCGTCGACCGCGGTCCAGCCGGGAGCGCGCCCGATCTGGCTCGTCATGCGGGTGACGGTCTCGTAGTCGGCGTCCGCCGTGGTGCCGCGGATCTCCACGTAGGCGTGGGAGGCGTTGGTGAAGAAGTAGGTGACCCTGCCGGACCGGAACGCGGCGTCGATCCTCGGCAGTGCTGGGATGCCCTCGCCGTTGCCTTCGATGTCGGTGGGATAGCCCGCGTCGACCTCGCGGTACTGCCGGCCGCTGAACCGCCGGTACTGGCTTCCGGAGAAGACGTAGGTGTGATCCCGGTCGGCGTCGATCAGCACCGCGTCGATCTTGTCAGCGTCGATGCGGGGCGGCTTGTCGGCCGCGGTGGACTGCCGGTCCCAGAGGTCGGACGGCCGCAGGGGCACGTCCAGGGCGCCGCCCCGGACCAGCAGGCCCTGGGCGGCGGAGTAGAACCACTCGGTGCCGGCGAGGTCGGTGAAGGCGAGGTCGACCCGCGGCCACTTCGGCAGGCGATCGGAGTTGGCGGCCAGCGGCTTCGGGTAGCCGGCGTCGACCGGGCCGAACAGTGTGCCGCTGTAGCGGAAATACTGGTCGCCGCAGAAGACGTACGTGTACCTGCCCCGGCCGAGGATGGCGTCGACCGTACCGGTGCGGGTGATGTTGTTGGGCGTACGGCCCCAGCTGTCCGCGATGGGGATCTCCGGGCCGAGGTTCCCGCCCGTCGCCGTGACGTAGCGGCGCCCTGAGTTGTCGAAGAAGTACCGGGTGCCGTCGGCGGTCTCGAACGCGGCGTCGATCCGCGGCCAGGCGGGCAGCCCCGCATCGTTGCCGGCGAGCGGGACCGGCGCCGGCTCGTCGCCGGGTGCCACCGCCGTGGGGTAGCACAGGAAGCTGCCGCCCTTGTGGTCGACGCTGAACCACGGCCCGTACGAGGCGTTCGCGGGGCTGTTGAACCGGACGATGCGCGGCGTGTTGGCCACGTCTGCGGCCGCCACGGCGCTGATCTCGTCATCGCCCTCGAAGATGTCGAAGATGGAGCCGGTACCGACGACGGCGGCCGCCGCGGTGGGGACCCTCTTCGCGTCCGGACCGGCCAGTTCCGGTGCGGTGCCGGCGGGCAGTCCGACCGCGTACAGCTCCGGGGTCAGCGCCGACGCCTGGGTGACCCGGGTGACATGCGCCTGGTCGCCCGTGCCGGTGGTCACGGAGTAGCTGCAGGACACGACGATGGACTCAGCGTCGCCGTCGTCGCCGGAGGCGGTCACCGAGAGCGTGACACCGAAGATGGTGCCGTCCTGGCGCGTGTCCATCGGCAGAGTCTGCGCCGGCACCCACTCGCCGTTGAGGTTCTGGAACGAGTAGTAGATCTTGACGCGCTCGGTCGTCGCGGGCGCGGAGACCTCGTTCGTGTCGCCGTCCCGCCGCGCGACCAGCGTCGTGCTCGTCACGCCCGCCGGGGGTACCGCCTCCACGGTGGTCCAGAACACGAACACCCGGTCGAAGGCGTGGACGGGGTTCACCTCGTCCGCGTCGATCTGGACGTCAACCTTGCGCCACGGCTCCCAGCTCGCGGAGAGCTTGTCCCCGCTGCGGAAGCGGGCCCGGCGGTAGTAGTACCGCCGCGGCTGGGTCCGGGTCCGGCCGAACAGCACCAGGTCGCGCGCGCTGTCGTCGTCGCCGATGTACACGTAGCCGCCGCCGATCGCCAGCCGGGAGACCTCGGTGTACTCGTCGAGGTACTTCTTGTACGCACGCTCGACAGCCTCCGGGGTGATCTCACCCTGCAGCAGGTCGCTCTCGAGCGTGTGGAACGCCGGGGTCTTCGACGCGCGCAGTTCCGGCCGGAGGTAGTTCTCGGGGTAGAGGAAGACCTTGCGATTGGCCTCCCAGGTCCGGTAGCTGCGCATCCATTGCCACCAGGTGCGCAGCCTGTTCCGCACCTCCTCCGCCCGCTCCGGCGCGGCGGGGAGCTCTTCGAGGTTCAGGAAGTACCGGTGCAGGTACAGCTGGGTGGCGGCCACCGCCTCGCGGATCGGCGAGGTGGTGGCCCGGCTGCCCATGTCGACGTCGATCAGCAGCCGGTCGAACAGGTCACGCGAGCTCTGTAGGCCGGTACGGGCGATCACCACCGACAGCAGCGCGTCGCGTTCGAGCAGGTTGACCTCGTCGTGGATCTGCCGCTGCAGGACCGCCCAATCGGCCGGCCCGACCTTGCGGGCCAGCAGGTCGCGCAGGGCCTGGGCCGGCGGCGACGCGGAGTCGCCGTACATCGGCAACCAGACCCGGGTGTAGACGGTGGACGGCCCGGTGCCGAGCCGGTCGGCGATCGCGAACACGTCGGCCAGCCGCAGCAGGAACTCCAGCTCGACGCGCTCGTCCGGCGCGGCCGCACCGGTGAGCAGGCCGACGTGCCGCCGCGCCCACCGCACCTCCTCGGCGTCCCAGCCGAACAGCTCGGTCAGGCGCAGGTACGGGTCGCCGACCGTGGCCGGGCCGGCCGACAGGAACGCGGCGAGGCCGTCGTGCGCGCGTACCAGGGCGGCGACCCGGGCGATCGTGTAGACGTCCTGGAGCTGATAGTCGGGTCCGTCCGACCAGCGCTGCGCGACCATCTGCGGGAACCGGCGATCGACCCGGTGGTAGTCGTCACCGGAGTAGCGGACGTATTTGCCGTCCCGGCACAGGTAGGTGCGGCCCTCGAAGACGAACGCGCCGTCGATGCCGTCCTCGAAGTCCGCGGGGAGCTCGCCCCAGTCGTCCTTCACCAGCCGGGGGAAGCCCTCCTCGACGCGGTCGAACTCGCCGGGCCGGTACCGGACGTACTGCCCGCGCCGGAACGCGTACAGCTCGCCGGTCGGGGCGACGAACGCCGCGTCGACGGCCGCGCCGGCGGTGAACTCGTTGTGGATCCGGCCCCAGGCGTCCCCGATCGGCTGCGGGCCGGCGGTGGCCGGGCCGTCGAGCTGGAGGTACTGCGGGCCCGCGAACAGGTACGTGTGGCCGTCGGTACCGCGGAACGCGACGTCGACGCCGTCGCCGAACTCGTCCGGCAGCGCCCCGACGCCGAGGTCCGCCGGCAGGCCGGTGTCGATCGACCGCGGATAGCCCTCGTCGACGAACTCGTAGCCTCCGGTGTAGCGCACGTACTGGTCGCCGGAGAACAGGTAGGTGTGCCCGCCGGTGACGAGCGCGGCGTCGACCCGCCCGCGCTGCGCGATCGTGTTGCGCACCTGGCCGAGGATGCCGAGGTCGTACGTCGCCGCCGGGGCGCGCGACACCACGTGACAGTCCCCGCCGACGAACAGGTACACGGTGCGCCGGTTGCCGATCACGGCGTCGATCACCGCGCCGCCCGCGCCGGCCGCCTCGACCCGGGCGGCCACGACGTCCTCGAACGACTCGGGTAGGCTCGCGAACGCCTCCTCGGTGCGCAGGTTGCCCGCGATGGGCTTCGGGTAGCCGGCGTCGGCGTACCGGTAGTCCGCGCGGGAGTAGCGGACGTACTGGTCGCCGGAGAACAGGAAGGTGGTCCGGCCACGGTCGACGAACGCGGCGTCGACCCGGCCGCGGCCGCCGGCGGCAACGAAGTTGTTGCGGGAGCGGCCCCACGCGTCGCGCACCGGCCGCCGCGGCGAACAGGTCTGCCCGTCGCAGCGGGTGAACTGGTCGGCGAAGAACAGGTAGGTGGCGCCGTCGGCACCGCGGAAACCGGCCGTCAGCGGTCCGGTCCGCTCCCGGTCGATTCCGGGCCAGAACCGGCTCAGCGGCTGCGGCGGGGACCAGGTCCCGGTCGGCTCGTGCCGGCGCACCACCTGGTCGCCGGTCACGACAAGCATGTTCCCGCCCTCGAACACCACCGCGTCGGGGGCCACGAAGCCGTCCGGCCGGTACTCCTGCGGGATGTCCCAGAACCCCGGGTCGGCGCTGGACGAACCGCCCGGGTCGGGCTCGGCGTAGTCGTCGCCGGAGTACACCACGTACCGGGTCGCGCCGGTGGCGTCCGGCTTCTCGAACAGGTACGTCCGGCCGTCGCGCATGTACGCGAGGGCGACGCTGGACAGCCCGCCCCAGTGTTCCGCCACCGGGCGCGGCTCGCCCTCGATCTCGCCGTCGGGACCGGACCCGGCACCGTAGACGATGAACTGGTCGCCGCTGAATACGTACGTCTTCCCGTCGCGGCCGACGAATCCGGCGTCGACCGTGCCGTCGTGGTACAGGTTGTTGCGCGGCCGTCCCCAGTCCTCGGCCAGCGGGTACGCGCCGTTCGCCTCGACGTTGAAGCAGGAGTCCTGCTTGAACAGGTAGGTGTTGCCGTCCACACCGGACAGGACCGCGTCGAGCCCGCGCCGGAACCCCTCCGGCACCGCCCGCAGGGTTCGCGGCCGCACCGGCGTCCTCGTCACCTCGGCGCCTTCCAGCGCGCTGTAGCGCAGCCAGCCGCCGGGCTCCTCGACCAGCACGGAGCCGTCCTCGACGAAGGCGCACCCGCCGGGTCCCGGGCCGAGCCGGGGGTAGGACCGGTAGTCGACGTCGGAGACGGCGTGCCATCGGCCGCCGGTGAACAGGTACACGGTGTGCCGGTCGGCGAACGCAGCGTCGAGGCCGCCGCTCAGGTCGACATGCAGGTTGGCCAGCCGCGGCTCGGACTTCAGCGAGTCCAGGTTCCGCGGATAGCCGTCGTCGACGGTCGCGTACTCCGTCCCGGTGTAGCGCACGTACTGGTTGCCGGAGAACAGGTACGTGTTCTGATCGAGGACGAGAGCCGCGTCGACCCGCCCAGTGCGGGCGATGTTGTTGGTCACGGTGCCCCAGTACGACGCGACGGGCGCCGGGTACCGGTCGTCCACCCGGGTGTAGTCGGCGCCGGCGTACCGCACGTACCGGTCGCCCGAGAAGACGTACGTCCGGCCGTCCTTGCCCACGAACGCCGCGTCGACCCGGTCGAACGGCAGGCTGCCCCACAACTGCCGCAGCGACCGCGACTCCGACCACCACCGGCGCTTGTTGTCGAACACCACGTAGGAATCGCCGGAGAACAGGTATGTGCGGTTGTCCCGGCCGGTGAAGACCGCGTCGACGGTGCCCTCGAGCAGGCCGGCGGGCAGGTTCCACCAGTTGTCTGCCAGCGGCTTCGGGTAGCCGGCGTCCGGTATGGCGTAGTCGCGACTCGAATAGCGGACGTACCAGCGGGCTGGGTTGCCCGCGTCGCTGTGTACCTCGATCCGGTCCGCCTCGCGCCGCAGCGTGAACGCCATCTGGTTGTCGGCCGTGACGTGCCACTGCGGGCTGGCCCCGGTCACCGGCCGGTCCTCGGCGACCGCGATGCCGTGCTCGAGGAACTTCAGGCGGACGCTGCGGGACATGCGGCTGGCGTCCAGGTCGACCTCGTGCGCGGGCGGCAGGTCGAACAGCTTCCCGGCCGTGCCGAACAGGTACGTCGCCTGGTCGAGCACGAACGACGCGTCCACCCGCAGCAGCCCGCCCCAGTCGGCGGCGATCGCGCGCGGGTAGCCCACGTCGGCGACGGAGTAGTCGGTGCCGCTGTACCGCAGGTAACGGTCGCCGCTGAACAGGTACGTCTTCCCGTCCAGCCCCACGACCGCCGAGTCCACGGTGCCGCCGGAGAGCACCGGGCGCAGCGCACCCCACCGCTCGGCGGTGGGTTCGACCGGCCCCGCCGCACCCTCGCGGAGCGCGACGGTCCGGCCGTTCTTGAACAGGTGCAGCACCCCGGCCGGGTCCGTGAACGCCGCGTCCAGCCCGCCGTCGAAGCCGGCCGGGACGCCGGGCAGGTACGACCCGATTCCGCACGGATCGCCCTCGTCCACGTAGACGTCGTCGTTCTCGATGCAGTCGGAGTAGCGCACCACCTGGTCGCCGGCGATCAGCACGGCGCGCGCCGGCTCGGCGTACGCGGCGTCCACCCGGCCCGCCCCGGCGAACGCGTTGCGCACCTTGCCCCACGCCCCGGCGACCGGCTGGTCGGCCGCCCCGGTGCCGACCGTGAGGTGGCGGCCGCCCCCGAAGAGATGGGTGACACCATCGCGGTCCTGGAACGACGCGTCGACGGTCCGGAACCCGACGGGCAGCGCGGCACCGTCTCCTTCGCCCTCTCGCCAGTCACCGATCAGGCGCGGGTAACCCTCGTCCACCTGGGAGTAATCGGAGCCCGAGTAGCGCACGTACTGGTCCCCGCAGAACAGGTAAGTGCGCCCCGTGTCGTCCACGAACGCGCTGTCGATGCGGGCCGGGTCGTCGAAGTTGTTCCGGATCCGGCCCCACGGCTGCTCCCGGCGCGTCCAGTGGTGGGTGCCGCGTTCCCGGACGAAGACCTCGGAGCCGGCGCCGCCGGGAGCGGTGGACGTGCGCCCGACGATCCATTCGGTGCCGCCGCTGTCGATGAACGCGGCGTCCACCGCGACCAGCCCCGACAGCCGCGGCGACAGTTCGTTGAGCGGCCGGGCCTGGGGCGTCACGAGGGCCTGCGTGGCCGGCGAGTATACCCAGTAGCCCGCGCCGTGGAACAGGTACACGTTGCCGTCGGCGCTGTCCAGCAGCGCGTCGATCCGGTCGACGCCGGGCGGCAGGCTGAGCGGCTCAGCGAACTTGGCCACCAGATCTTGGTCCTGGAAGGCGGCCACGACCTGGACGGCGTCGAGCCCCAGCTTCCCGGCGAGCCAGGCGAACCGGCGGATCCGGCGGTAGGTCCGCCGGACCTCGGGGCCGGCCGCCGACCGCCCGCCGCCGGCGAGCGCGGGCGCGACCAGGATCTCCAACGCCCGCCCGGTGCCGGCGGCAACGCCGCGGCAGATGGCCTCGACCGTCGCGGCCGGCAGGCCGAGCGCGTCCTGCAGGACCCCGAACAGCACGGCCAGCTGGCGGCCGGCGAGGTCGGCGAGGACGGTCGTGATCTCCTTGATCCCGGCGCTGGTCTCGCGGGCGATGGCGTGCAACAGGAAGAAGATGTCCTTGCTGTAGTCCACCAGCCCGTCGAGGGTGAAGCCGAGCGCGTTGTTCACGTTGCCGAAGAAGGTGAGCCGGTCCTCGGGCACGGACAGGTCGGCGTTGAGGTGCCCGGCGTCGACCAGCACGCCGGCCAGCCGGGTCGACTCGTCGACGTCGAATCCGAGATCCTCGAGTGCGCGGAAGTCCAGCCGGTACGGCTGCTCCTCGGCGAGGATCCGGGCGATCTGGCTGGTGATCGTGACCCGGTCCGCGGCCGAGAACGACCCGTCCAGGTCGTCGGCGTCGAGCTGGCTCCCCGGGTCAGCGAAGAACAGCCTCATCTCGTCGGGCAGGACGCCGTCGACCAGATACGTGCCGTCGAGCCGGCCGACCACCCGCCGCGCGACCACGGCGTCGGCAATGTCGCCGAACTGCTCCGCCGTAAGGGTCAGCAGCTCGTTGCGGGCCGCCTCGAGCTGCGCCTGCATCGCGTCCAGCACCGCCCGCCGGTACGGGTAGAACTGCACGGCGAGGCCCAGATCGTCGAGCGGGAGCCGGGCCAGGGCCGGCTTGTCGACGTAGCGGTTCTCCTCGTCGATGTATCCGTTGAACCGCAGGCTCTCCAGCAGGTCGGCCCGCTGCTGCTCGACCAGGGGCAGATCGGCGAAGATCGTGGGGTCGAGCGTGAGCGGATCGCCGCGGAACCGGTCGATCCGGTCGCGCAGCAGCGCCCACACCGCCGGGGCGGCGTCGCCCAGGTCGGCGTTCAGGGCGAACGCCGCGGCGTTGTCCGCCGCGAAGAAGTCCGGCTGCAGCACCACGCCGCCCGGGTCGAGGTATCCGTTGTAGACCAGGTTGTCGTACAGCTCGGCCTGCTGCGCGGCCGTGAGGTCACCGAAGTCCGCGAGGTCCGACGGGTAGAACGACGCCCCCGGCACCGCGCAGAAGCCGCTGATCAACTCGAACAGCCGCTCGCGCAGCCGCTCGAAGTCGGTCGAGATCCGCAACCCGGCGGCCGTGGCCGGCAGGCTGGCCTCGACCAGCGCGCCGCTCGGCTGCACGTGGCCGGTGAACACGAGGTTGGCGAAGATCTTCGCGCCGAGCCGCGCGCCCAGCCCGAGCCCGCAGAAGTCGTCCTCGGTGATCACCACGAGGTTCGCCATGGCGTGGTACGCCTCCGACGCGGCCCTGGTGGCGTCGCGCGCGGCCTCTGGGACGAGCAACCGCGGATCGCGCCGGGAGACCACCGACCCCGTGGCGGCGAGGGCGTCGCGGACGACCCGGGACGCCCGCTCGCCGAACCGGTCGGACACGAACGTGCCGGGAGCGAGCGAGACCGTCTCGAACTGCCTGCCCAGTTCCGCCAGCACCGCACCGAGCACGTCACCGTCCGCGGCCACTTGTTCCGCCGCACCGCCCACGATGCCGACCAGGTCGTCGCTGCCGATGCCGGCGGCCCGCATCCACCGGACGACGCCGAAGAGGATCTGCATCAGCCGCAGGGCCGGGCCGGCGTCGGGTGTCTCCAGCACGCGGTAGAGATCCACAGGCGCGGGCGTCCCGTTCAGCGGCTCGCCGAACGTGCGCTGGCCCCGCAGCGACGAGTCGGCCTCCAGTACGTCGAGGAGGTCGAACAGCTCGCCGACCGAGACGTCCAGGGCGCCGGCGAGCCGGCCGACCCGGTGTAGCAGCGACAGCACGTCCAGCTCGGACGCGCCCCGGTCGAACAGGCTGGACTGCGCCGTGGTGCCGGAGAACCTGGCCCGCATCCGGGAGACCACGGCGGCGATGCCGGCGTCCGTGAGTCCCACCGCGGCCGCCACCCGTACGCGGTACTCCCTGTTCTGCGCCGCGAGCAGGTCGCCCGTGGCGGCGAGGCGCCGGAGGTCGGCGTAGGACGGCGGCAGATCCGCCGACACCGAGATCACGGTCCGCTCCGTGGCGACGAACGGTGCATTGAAGACGCGGTTGAATAGGTCCTGCGGCGGCCCGTCGGCGCCGGCGCCCGACGTACTGATCGGACTGACCAGACCGCAGACGACATCGACCGGGAGATTCTGCCCGCGGTGCAGGTCGAGGACGACCGCGATCGTACGCAATGCCGCCGCGTCGAGTCGGTTGCCACAGCAACTGCGCAGGACCAGGTCGGTGTCGGCGATGCTCAGGCCGGTCCGGCGGACCAGGCGCAGGAACCGGTGCACCCGCTCGAACCACTCGGCCGGCACCGATGCCGAGCCGTCGTCCGGCGTCAACCGCCCCTCCGCGGCGTCGAGCGTCACGCAAGGTCCACCCTGGTGGACGAAGAAGCCCGCCGCCGACTCGGCCGGGCCGAGGTTCTGGTACAGCAGCTCGTGCAGCTGGGCGCGGGTCAGCCCGGTGGTCAGCAGGAACCGGTCGACGGATTCCAGCTCGGTGAACGACGCCTCGGCGGCGAGCCCGTAGCGGGCCTTGAGCTGGTCGCTGGCGGTCGTCGTGGTCAGCAGCTCGACGTCGCCGGTCGTGAGGCCGAGGTACTCGCGGGCCACGACGTCGGCATCGATCCGCTGGGCGAACTGCGTGTACAGCTCGACAGGGCTCACCCGGGCGTGGAAGAGGTACCGCTTCACCTGTTCGTGCGCCAGGGAGAACGGCATGGTGAACGGGAACCGCAGCTCCGCCAGCTCCTCCAGGGCATCCTTGCCGATCAGGCGCGCCAGAACCTGGTTGACGATGTCCAGATAGGGCACCTCGGTGCTGGTGTTCTCCACGTCGAGGGGGACGGTCCTGAGATCGGGGCGACGGTCCTCGCCGGTGAGTGGAACCTCGTCGAAACTGTCATCGAGCAACTGCAGAAGATCGGCCAGGTACGCGGCCGGTGAGTAGACCGAGCGGGCCTCGTCCGCCTCCCGGAAGTCGAGGCTCCCGAATAGCTGCTCGTAGCTGGGCAGAGTGCCGTCCTGGCGCATGTTTCCCCCTCGGTCGTGGGCTCATGCGGATCTGGCAGGCGGCAGGCATCCAAGGCGGACAATCGATCTCGATCCCGCCGCCTGGAGCTCCACGAAGCCTATCGGCGCTCCGCCGCGGCCGAGGTGGGCCGAAAGGGTTACTTACGCGGGTCGATCGGTTACGGTGCGTTGTGTCCGCTTCATGGGCCCGGCTCAGCAACGCCGACAGCGAAGCCGAGCGCAACGTCGAGCACCTGGAGCGTGGCGAGATCGGTCCGGGCGTTCCGGAGAAGTAGCGGCACCACGTCCTCGCCCGCGCTGCAGGGCGCGCGTGGGGGATCGCGCCTGCGCGGGCGGGGCGGGCTTTCCGCGCGCCAGCGACCCGTGGGTGTCGTTCTCGCCCAATGGCGTGGCGTACTTCTTCACCCTGTCCGCCAGCGCCGAGAACCTGTCGACGATGCTGGTCAACGGATCCACCGATGGCGGCCTGACCTGGTCGGCGCCGACCGTGCTGATCCGGGAGGACGACCCGGAACACTTCAACGACAAGAACTCGCTGACCGCCGACCCGCTGGACGCCAACTATGCCTACGCGATCTGGAACCGCAGCCGGTTCCCCAGCGACAAGCGGTACCAGCACTCGGTGTCCGGCTTCCCCCGCTCGCTGCGCAGCGACGCCTACTTCTCCCGCACCACCAACGGCGGCGCGACCTGGGAAGCCCCGCACGCGATCTTCGCGCCCAGCGCCAACCAGCTCGGCATCGGCCACCAGATCGAGGTGGTCCGCGCCGGGCCGCACGCTGGCCGGTGATCTGTACGTGGTGTGGCAGGAAGCCACTCTCGCTCCGTCCGGGTCGGCGATCGCCTGCTCCCGGTCCACCGACGGCGGCACCGCCTGGACCGCGCCGACGCGGGTCAACACCGCGGCCACCGCGCAGGCGTTCAACCCCTCCATCGCCGTGCTGGCCGACGGCACCATCGGGTTGATCCACTACGATCTCCGGTTCAACACGCCGGACCCGGCGACGCTGCCCACCGACGTGTGGTTCCTGCACTCCCACAACGGCGGCGCCACCTGGTTCGAGACCCGAGTCACGCCGACGTCGTTCGACATCAACCGCGCCCCGGTCGCCCGAGGGCTGTACCTCGGCGACTATGGGCCTGGCCGCCCGCGGCAACGAGTTCGTGGCCGCCTACGGCGTCACCACCGCCACCGACCGAGCCAACATCCTCGTCAGCGTCCTGACCCCGTAGCCCCGGGACGCCACACGGGCCGGGCCGCCCGATCGTGGACGGCCCGGCCCCGTCGTCGTGCCGCTGTACACGCCGGTTTCGGCGCGTGGCCCGGATGTTATCCGTCGCAAGTGGACCCGCTTCGGGACAGTCTGCGGCCCGATATCCCAAAACTGTCGCGCCAGTTCGGTCCCGTTGCAGGCTTGACAGCGAGCAGAACCCTCCTAGCGTGCAAGACGTGCGGGTAGACGGGTACGACGCAACGGCGACCTTTGTCGGGCGGGCACCACCTGTCGTGCTTAGTGAACTGAAGCTCGCTCTCCTGGACGCGACCGACGACCCGAGCGACACCAGCCAGCGGCTCGCAGTCTGGTCGGAAGACCCGGCGCGGCCGGCAGAGGACCGACCAAGGTCGGTGGTCTCGCTGATCGGTCATGGCGTCGTCATGGTGCTGCTGGCCATTCCCGTCCTGTTCGCCGTTGCGGTGGGGATTGCCGCCGCCTCGCGATAGCCGATCCATCGCGGGCGCAGCTGATGGCGCAGCCCGGAGCGGAATGGCCTCGGACCCGGCGGGGCGGCGGCAGCTGCAACTATCGCTTGGTGAGGATGGTGGGTTGGTGAACGGTCACGCCGTCCAGCGAGGCTTTCTCGTGGCGCTCATCGACGCAGGGGGAACCGTCCCGCCCGCCCTCGGTCTCGCGGCTGAGCTCATCCGGCGCGGCCACCGAGT
>DASXRB010000823.1:0-4609 GCA_036506875.1 Kribbellaceae bacterium
GTCCGCGTCATCATCAGCAGGCTCCGCTCGAAGCTGGGAGATCCGCCGTGCATCGAGACCGTCGCCGGCGCCGGCTACCGCCTGTGAGCCGCCTCAACGTGCTCCCGGTGAACCGCCGCACCGTCCGGGTGCGCCTGACGGCGCTGTACAGCGCGCTGTTCCTGGCCACGTCGACGACGCTCGTGGTCGTGGTGAACCTGCTGCTGCGGCGGATGCTCGAGCGGCGCGTCACCATCATCAACAAGGGACAGCTGCCACCGGTGCGGGTGCCGGGCGGCGACCCGGGCAGCCCGCCGACGCCGGTCCCGATCGAGATCCAGCACCAGCTGGGCGCGGCCGCCTCCGACCTGCGCGACGACGTGCTGCGGTTCCAGTGGGGAGTCACGGCGGTGACGATCGTCGTACTCACCCTGGTGTCGATCGCGGCGGGGTGGTGGCTCGCCGGGCGGGTGCTGCGGCCGCTGCACCACATCACCTCCACCGCGCGCCGGCTGTCGCTGTCGAACCTGCACGAGCGGATCGCGCTGGCCGGGCCGGCCGACGAGCTGAAGGAGCTGGCCGACACGTTCGACGACATGCTGGCCCGGCTGGAGCGGTCCTCCGAGAGCCAGCGCCAGTTCGTCGCGAACGCCTCGCACGAGCTGCGCACTCCGCTCGCCATCCAGCGCGCCGCGATCCAGATCGGCCTCGACGACCCGACACCGGAACGGCTGACCCAGGTCCGCGCGGAGCTGCTGGACGCGAACCGGCGCTCCGAGCGGCTGATCGACGGCCTGCTCACGCTCGCCCAGGGTGACCACGGCCTGGACACCCGCGAGCTCGTCCGGGTCGACGAGGTCGCCGAGCGCGCGGCGACCGAGATCCCGGCCGGCGACGTCACCGTCCGGGTGGACGCCCGGCCCGCCGCCGTGTCCGGCGACCCGGTACTGCTGCATCGCCTGGTGTCGAACCTGGTGGACAACGCGGTCCGCTACAACCACCCCGGCGGCACGGTCGACGTGCGCGTCTCGGCGCCCGGGCTGCCGGGACCGGCCACCCTCGTGGTCGCCAACACCGGGCCCGAGGTGCCCGCCGGGCGGGTCGGCGAGCTGTTCGAGCCGTTCCGCCGGCTGCACACCCGCACCCGCTCCGACGGCTCCGGGCTCGGACTGTCCATCGTCGCCTCCATCGCCCGCGCCCACGGCGCGCATTTCGCCGCCCGTCCGAACCCGGGCGGCGGGCTCGAGCTCACCGTCACCTTCCCGCCGTACGACGGCTAGTGCCTCGTCAAGAAACGTTGGTGCGTTTAGCGGTGGTCCAGGCGTTCGCTGGCAAGGCGGAGGAGGAGAGCGATGCGGCGCATCGCGCGACGACGACAACGCCGCCAGCGGGCGTCTGGGGCGCCGATAAACGTGCCGAACGTTTCTTGACGAGGCACTAGGCGCTGCGGGATGCGCGAGGGTTCGCACCGCCGGGGCAATGCCGGCCACGACCGTCCGTCGTACGCCTCCTCCCTTGGGTGCATGAGCAACGTTCGTCGACGCCGTGGTCACAAGGGACCGATGAACCGCGACACGCCGGGCCCAAGGGCCCGACGAGTGGGTTTGAGGTCGTCAGAGCGGGACGTTGCCGTGTTTGCGCTGGGGCGGGGGCTTGCGTTTGGTGCGGAGCATGGCCAGGCCGCGGGCGATCGCGGAACGGGTGTGGACCGGGTCGATCACGTCGTCGACCAGCCCGCGCTCGGCGGCGTAGTGCGGGTGCATCAGCTGCCGGCTGTACTCGGCGGCCAGCTCCCCCCGCAGCCGGTCCGGGTCGTCGGCGGCCGCGAGCTTCTTGCGGTGGATCACGTTCACCGCGCCGGTCGCGCCCATCACGGCGATCTCGTTCGTCGGCCAGGCCAGCGACAGGTCGGAACCGATCGAGCGCGAGTCCATCACGATGTACGCCCCGCCGTAGGCCTTGCGCAGCACCACCGAGATCCGCGGCACCGTCGCCTCGCAGTACGCGTACAGCAGCTTGGCGCCGTGCCGGATCACGCCGGCGTGCTCCTGCTCCACGCCGGGCAGGAAGCCCGGTACGTCGACCAGCGTCACCAGCGGGATGTTGAACGCGTCGCAGAAGCGGACGAACCGCGCCGCCTTCTGCGCCGCGGTCGCGTCCAGCACGCCGGCCAGCACCAGCGGCTGGTTCGCGACCAGGCCGGCCAGCTCACCGTCGATCCGGGCGAACGCGCAGATCACGTTCGCCGCCCAGCCCTCGTGCAGCTCGACGAAGTCCGCGTCGTCGACGACCTCGCGGATCACGTCGCGCATGTCGTACGGCTTGTTCGGCTCGACCGGGACGATCTCGGCCAGCCGCGGCCGCTCGTCGGTGATGGCGCCGGTGCGCGGCAGGGACGGCGGCGGCTCGAGGTTGTTGCCGGGCAGCATCGACACCAGGTACCGCACCTCCTCCAGACAGCTCAGCTCGTCGTCGTACACGAACGTCGCGACGCCGGAGCCGCTGCCGTGCACGTCGGCGCCGCCGAGCGCGGCGTGCGTGACGCGGCGGCCGGTGACCGCCTCGACGACCTCCGGACCGGTGAGGTACATCTGCGCGGTGTCGCGGACCATGAAGGTGAAGTCGGTCAGCGCCGGTGAGTACGCCGCGCCGCCGGCGCACGGGCCGAGCACGACGCTGATCTGCGGGATCACGCCGGACGCCTGGACGTTGCGGTAGAAGATGCCGCCGTAGCCGTTGAGGGACATCACGCCCTCCTGGATCCGGGCTCCCCCGCTGTCGTTGACGCCGATGATCGGCGCGCCGGTCGCGATCGCCAGGTCCATCACCTTGTGGATCTTCGCCGCGTGCGCCTCGCCGAGCGAGCCGCCGAAGATGGTGAAGTCCTGGGCGTAGACGAACACCCGGCGGCCGTGGATCTCGCCGGAGCCGGTGACCACCCCGTCGGTGTGCGGGCGGTCCTCGGTGCCGTCGCCGATGGCGTCCCCCGGGCGGCGGCGGTACATGTCCAGCTCGGTGAAGGTGCCCTCGTCCAGCAGCAGCCGCAGCCGGTCGCGGGCGGTCTGCTTGCCGAGCGCCCGCTGCCGCTCGGCGGCCGCCGGCCTGCCGGTGACGATCCGGCCGTGCAGCTCGTGACGCTGGTCGCGCAGCTGCGCCATCGACCGCGGCGCCAGGGCCGGTGGTCGCGCCGCCTCCGGCTCTGGCGCGGGGCTACGCAGCCGCCCCACCACGGGGACGTGGTCGAGCTCCGCGACACCCGCCGGCCCGCTCCCTCCCTGCGCGGGCGCCGGCCTGCGCATCACGCGCGCCCGGCCTCGTCCGCCCCGCCGTCCAGCCAGGTGCGCAGGCTCTTCGGGCGCAGGTCGGTCCAGTTCTGCTCGAGGTACTTGTCGCAGTCGTTCTTCGACGCGGTCACGCCGGTGTCGGTCCAGCCGCCGGGGACCTGCAGGTCGGCGGGCCAGATCGAGTACTGCTCCTCGGCGTTGACCAGGACCCGGAACCGCGCCTCGGGCGACTCGAAATCGAATGTCACGGTGCGCACTACGACCTCCTCGACGTCTCGGACTCCATGAAGCGGGCCAGGCGGGCGATGCCCTCCTCGATCTCCGCCTGGGACAGGTAGCTGGTGGACAGCCGGATGCTGCGCTCCCCGCCGCCGTGCGGGTGGAAATACGACATCGGCGTCCAGATCACCGCGAATTCCTCGGCCGACCTGGTCAGCGCTGAATTGTCGGCGGTGAACGGCACCCGCAATGTCAGGAAGAATCCCCCGGACGGCGTGTTCCACCGAATTCCGAGGGCGGTACGACGCTGGGCCGGGAAGTGCCGTTCGAGCTCGCGCAGCGTGGCCCGCATGGTCTGGCCGTAGTGCGCCGCGGTACCGGTGTTGAGCTCGGACACCAGCCCGCCGCAGGCGAGGAGCGCGCCGGCCACGGCGGCCTGGCTCAGCGACGACGTGTTGACCGTCACCATGCTCTTGATCTTGGCCAGCTCGTCCGCGAGCAGCGTGGTCCGGCCGTTGCCGTCGGCAACCTGCTGGTCGGCGACCACGAACCC
Source organism: Kribbellaceae bacterium (assembly GCA_036506875.1). GTDB lineage: Bacteria > Actinomycetota > Actinomycetes > Propionibacteriales > Kribbellaceae > DASRHY01. Next base: position 4,036 of record DASXRB010000823.1, read on the forward strand.
CACCCGGGCGCCGGGGAAGATCGTCTTCGAGTACGAGCCGAGCTGGACGACCACGCGCGCGGTGTCCATCGACTTCAGCGTCGGCAGCGGCGTGCCCGGGCTGACCAGCCGGTACGGACTGTCCTCGATGATGAGCAGGCCGTGCCGCTCGGCCAGCGCCAGCAGGTCGATCCGGGTCGGCACCGGCATCGTCGTACCGGAGGGGTTGGAGTGGTCGGGGACGACGTACAGTGCGCGCGGGCGCCGGCCGCGCGCACGTTCGGCGGCGAGCGCTGCCTCCACGTCGGCACAGGACAGGCCGTCGTCGCGCTCGTCCACCGTGGTCATCGCGACGTCGAGCAGCCGCGCGGCGCCGGTAATGCCGACGTAGCACGGGCTCGCCACCAGCAGCACGTCGTCCGGGCCGGCCATCAGCGCGCGCAGCACCAGCAGCATCGCCTCCTGGCTGCCGACCGTGACGACGACCGACTCCGGCGCGACGTCGACGTTCTCGTCGTCGCGCAGCGAGGCGGCGACCAGCTCGCGGATCTGCCCGACGGTCGGGCCGTACTGGTAGAGCAGGTCGCGGATCTGC
>DASXRB010000824.1:0-8458 GCA_036506875.1 Kribbellaceae bacterium
GGTCGCCATCACCAGACCCTCGACCGGTGTGAACCCCATGCTCGTGTCCACCGAACGGCCGCGCTCGACCGCGCACACGGACGCCCCGGCCCCGAGGTGGCAGGTGACCACCCGCAGGTCGTCGCGCTCCAGCAGCACCGCGGTACGACGGGCGGCGTACGCGTGCGACAGGCCGTGGAACCCGTACCGCCGCAGGCCCCAGCGGCTGCGCCACTGCGCGGGCAGCGCGTACGTCGACGACTCCGGCGGCAGGGTGCTGTGGAAAGACGTGTCGAAGCACGCGACAATCGGTGCCTTGGGCAACAGTTTCCGGAGGCGCCGGACCAGGTCGAGCGCACGGGGCTGGTGCAGCGGCGCGAGCGGGGCCAGGCGTTCGAGCTCGCGCTCCACGTCGTCGTCGACGAGTACGGCGCCGCGGTAGCCGCCGCCGTGAACCACCCGGACCGCCACCGCGTCCGTGCCGCCGCCGGCGGTGCGCAGGAAGTCGTCGACCGCGGCCGGCTCGCCGTCCCAGCCGGTGACGTCGCTCTCCGACACCACGGCGTCGCCGGGGTCCAGGACGCGCAGCTTCAGGCTCGACGAGCCGGGGTTGACCACCAGCAGCACGTCAGGCACCCCATCGCCAGTCGCGGACCTCGGGCAGGTCCTCGCCGTGCTCGGTGACGTAGGCACGGTGCCGGACGCGCTGGTCCGCGAAGAGCTGCCGCGCGGCCGCGGCCCGTGGACCGAGCGACGGCACGCGGTCGATCACGTCCATCGCCAGGTGGTACCGGTCCAGGTTGTTCAGCACGACCATGTCGAACGGGGTGGTCGTCGTACCCTCCTCGACGTAGCCGCGGACGTGCAGGTTCGCGTGGTTGTGCCGCCGGTAGGTCAGCCGGTGGATCAGCCACGGGTAGCCGTGGTACGCGAAGATCACCGGCTTGTCCCGGGTGAACAGCGCGTCGAACTCCGCGTCGGACAGGCCGTGCGGGTGCTCCTGCGGATCCTGCAACCGCATCAGGTCGACCACGTTGACCACCCGCACCCGCAAGTCCGGCAGGTGCTCGCGCAGCAGGCTGGTCGCGGCCAGCGTCTCCAGCGTCGGCACGTCCCCGGCGCACGCCAGCACCACGTCCGGGTCGCCGCCGTCGTTGCTGGCGAAGTCCCAGACGCCCGCGCCGCGGGCGCAGTGCAGCGCGGCACTGTCCCAGTCCAGCCAGGACGGGGTCGGCTGCTTGCCGCAGACGACGACGTTGACGTAGTTCCGCGTCCGCAGGCAGTGGTCGAACGTCGACAGCAGTGTGTTCGCGTCCGGCGGCAGGTAGACCCGGATCACCGCGGCCTTCTTGTTCACCACGTGGTCGATGAAGCCGGGGTCCTGGTGGCTGAACCCGTTGTGGTCCTGACGCCACACGTGCGACGTCAGCAGGTAGTTCAGCGACGGGATCTTGCGCCGCCAGTCCAGCCGGTCGATCGTCTTCAGCCACTTGGCATGCTGGTTGAACATCGAGTCGACGATGTGGATGAACGCCTCGTACGACGAGAACACGCCGTGCCGCCCGGTCAGCAGGTATCCCTCCAGCCAGCCCTGCAGGGTGTGCTCGCTGAGGATCTCCATCACCCGGCCGTCGTGCGCGAGGTGCTCGTCGGTGTCGCGGGTCTCGGCGTTCCAGGCCTTCGCGGTCACGTCGTACACGGCGCCCAGCCGGTTCGACTCGGTCTCGTCGGCGCCGAACAACCGGAAGTTCCGGTACGACGCGTTGGCGCTGAACACGTCACGCAGGAACCCGCCGAGCACCCTCGTCGGCTCGGCGTCCTCGGCCCCCGGCGCCTTGACCGGCACCGCGTACTCCGCGACCGGGGGCAGCTCCAGCTCCCGGGCCAGCAGGCCGCCGTTCGCGTGCGGGTTCGACCCCATCCGGGCGGTTCCCGACGGTGCCCACTCGACCAGCTCCGGCACCGGCCGGCCGTCGTCGTCGAACAGCTCCTCCGGCCGGTAGCCGCGCAGCCACTCCTCCAGCTGGTGCCGGTGCTCGGGGTCGGTCCGCACGCCGCTCAGCGGCACCTGGTGCGCCCGCCACGTCCCCGCCACCGGCAGCCCGTCCACCACCTCCGGCCCGGTCCACCCCTTCGGCGTCCGCAGCACGATCATCGGCCACCGCGGCCGCGTCCGATCGGATGTGTCAGACACGTCGGGAGTGCGGGCGAGCCGCTGGATGGCGGCGATGTGGTCGAGGCAGGTGTCGAGGGTCGCGGCGAGGGACTGATGGACGGGTCCTGGTTCGTCGCCCTCGACCAGGTAGGGCTCGTAGCCGCAGCCACGCAGGTACGACGTGAGGTCCTCGTCGCCGATCCGGGCCAGCACCGTGGGGTTGGCGATCTTGTAGCCGTTCAGATGCAGGATCGGCAGCACCGCCCCGTCGCGGCGCGGGTCGGTGAACTTGTTGCCGTGCCAGGACGCTGCCAGCGGACCGGTCTCGGCCTCGCCGTCGCCGACCACGCACGCCACCACCAGGTCCGGGTTGTCGAAGGCCGCGCCGTACGCGTGCGACAGCGCGTAGCCGAGCTCGCCACCCTCGTGGATCGACCCGGGGATCTCCGGCGCCACGTGGCTCGGGATGCCGCCCGGGAACGAGAACTGCTTGAACAGCCTGGCCATCCCGGCGGCGTCCCGCGCGGTGTTCGGGTACGTGTCGCTCCACGAGCCCTCGAGCCAGGTGTTGGCCGCGATCGCGGGGCCGCCGTGGCCCGGCCCGATCACGAACATCACGTCCAGCCCGCGCAGCCGGATCACCCGGTTGAGGTGGGCATAGACCAGGTTCAGCCCCGGCGTGGTGCCCCAATGGCCGAGCAGTCGCGGCTTGATGTGCCCGGGCTCGAGCGGCTCGCGCAGCAGCGGGTTCGCGAGCAGATAGATCTGCCCGGCCGCCAGGTAGTTCGTCGCGCGCCAGTAGGCGTCGACGGTTCGCAGCTCCGCATCGGTGAGCGGCGTTCCCTCGGCACGCTGCATGCAACCTCCCTGTCAGGCCTCCAGCGTTCCGGATACCCGGTACGACGACGATGACACGCGCCGGTGCCCCACGTCGCCGGCGGCGCCGTTTGTGCTGACCGGCGCCGGGTACGCGCCCGGTATGACAGACCGCACCGTCGACGTGTGGGGCCCGCGGACGCCACACGGCCGGGACACCGCGTGGCCGGTGCGGGTCGACCAGCACCTGCGCGACGGGCTCGACGAGGCGGACGTCGACCGGTGGGTGCAGTCGGCCTGCGTACTGTGCAGCAACGGGTGCGCCTGCGACATCGCGGTCAAGGACGGCCGGATGGCCGGGGTCCGCGGCCGCGCCGGTGACCGGATCAACCACGGCCGGCTGGGCCCGAAGGGCCTGTACGCGTCCTGGCAGTGGAGCGACCAGGACCGCCTCACCACACCGCTGGTCCGCGACGGCGACCGGCTGGTCGAGACGGACTGGGACACCGCGATGCGCCTGATCACCGAGCGCTCGCAACAACTCCACCCGCTGCGACACGGGTTCTACACCAGCGGGCAGCTGTTCCTGGAGGAGTACTACACGCTCGCCGTGATCGGGAAGGCCGGGCTCGGCACCCCGCACATGGACGGCAACACCCGGCTGTGCACCGCGACGGCGGCGGCCGCGTTGAAGGAGACGTTCGGCTGCGACGGCCAGCCCGGCAGCTACGACGACATCGAGGCCTGCGACGCGGTCTTCCTGTTCGGCTACAACATGGCCGAGACCCAGACCGTGCTGTGGGCCCGCGTGCTGGACCGCGTGGAGGGCCCGGACAGCCCGCGGGTGGTCGCGGTGGACCCGCGCTCGACCGCGGTCGCCGAGGTGGCGGTGCGGACCGGCGGCGTCCACCTCGCCCCGTTCCCGGGCACCAACCAGGCCCTGATGAACGGGTTGCTGCACGAGCTGATCGCGCACAAGTGGGTCGACCGCGACTGGGTCGACGCGCACACGCTCGGCTTCGACGAGCTCGCCGCCACGGTGTCGTCGTACACCCCTGACGAGGTCGCGAGGATCTGCGGTGTGGAGGCCGGCGACGTGTCCCGGGCCGCAGAGATCTTCGGTACGACGGACCGGGTGCTGTCCACCGTGCTGCAGGGCTTCTACCAGTCGCACCAGGCGACCGCCGCGGCCTGCCAGGTGAACAACCTGCACCTGCTGCGCGGCATGATCGGCCGGCCGGGGTGCGGCGTGCTGCAGATGAACGGCCAGCCGACCGCGCAGAACACCCGCGAGACCGGCGCGAACGGCGACCTGCCGGGCTTCCGTAACTGGGACAACCCCGAGCACGTCGACCAGCTCGCGACGCTGTGGAACGTCGACCCGCTGACCATCCCGCACTGGGCGCCGCCGACGCACGCGATGCAGCTGTGGCGGTACGCCGAGCAGGGCAGCATCGCGCTGCTGTGGATCGCGGGGACGAACCCGGCGGTCTCGCTGCCGGAGCTGCCGAGGGTGCGGGAGATCCTCAGCCGGCCGGACCTGTTCGTCGTCGTCCAGGACGGCTTCCTCACCGAGACCGCGCGCTACGCCGACGTCGTACTGCCGGCCGCGCTGTGGGGTGAGAAGCAGGGCACGTTCACCAACGCCAGCCGCACCGTGCACCTGTCCGAGCGGGCCGTCGACCCGCCCGGCGAGGCGCGCAGCGACCTGGACATCTTCCTCGACTACGCGCGCCGGATGGACTTCCGCGACCGCGACGGGCAGCCGCTGATCAGGTGGCGCACCCCGCAGGAGGCGTTCGAGGCGTGGAAGGAGTGCAGCCGCGGCCGGCCGTGCGACTACACCGGCTTGACCTACGACCGGTTGCGCGGCGCCAGCGGGATCCCGTGGCCGTGCACCGCCGAGCGCCCGGACGGCACGGACCGGTTGTACGGCGACGGGGTGTTCGCCACCGACCCCGCCGAGTGCGAGGACTACGGGCACGACCTGCTGACGGGGGCGAGTACGACACCGGAGAAGTACAGGGCGTCCGCGCCGGACGGCCGCGCCTTCCTGAAGTCCGCGGCGTACAGCGAACCCGCGGAGACCACGAGCGCCGAGTTCCCGCTGCTGTGCACGACCGGCCGGACGGTGCACCACTTCCACACGCGCACGAAGACCGGCCGGTCCCGGGAGCTGCGGGCGGCCGCGCCGTCGGTGTGGGTCGAACTGTCGCCCGCCGACGCCGGGCGGCTCGGGATCGCCGCTGGTGACCTGGTGCGGGTGGAGTCCGCGCGCGGCGCGGTCGAGGGTACGGCGCGGATCGGGCGGGTCCGCGACGGCGTAGTGTTCGTGCCGTTCCACTACGGCTACTGGGACGCGCCCGGCGGCTGTGCGCCGGACGGGCGTCCGACCGCGGCCAACGAGCTGACGCTGACCGGGTGGGACCCGGTGTCGAAGCAGCCGCTCTACAAGATCGGCGCGGTCCGGGTGAGCAAGGTGGGCTGAACGATGCATCTGGCGACCTACGTGGGTCTGCTGCACTCGTCGGAGCGGGCGCTGGCCGACGCGTTCCGCGCGGTCGGCGAGGATCACGGACCCGACGTGCGGCACCTGTGCCGGCTGCTCGCCGGGCAGGCGGACGCGCACGTGGAGCGCCTGGCTCCCGTCGTCGAGCGGTACGGCGAGCAGCGCGAGACCGAGCCGGAGCGGTTGCGGGCGGCCGAGTTCGGCGGCACCCGCACCGGTGGCGCCGGGTTGTTGCGCGACCTACAGGACCTGTACGTGCTGGCGAGCTTCGTCGACGTCACCTGGACCGTCGTCGGGCAGGCGGCCCAGGCGCTCCGCGACGCCGAGCTCCTCGACGTGGTCTCCGGTTGCGAGCAGGAGACCAAGCGTCAGCTGGGCTGGCTGACCACCCGGATCAAGCAGACCGCACCGCAGGCCCTGGTGGTCGCGAAATAGCCGGCGACCGGCGGACGACTCACCCGGTCGGCTCTCCGGGCAGCCTGCGGGTGTCGATCAGGCGCTGGGCGACCTCGCGCAACTTGATGTTGTGGTCCTGCGAGTAGCGGCGCAGCACCGCGAACGCGCGGTCGGCGTCCAGGTCGAACCGCTCCATGAGGATGCCCTGGGCCTGCCCGATCAGCTTGCGGGCGTCGATGGCCTGCACGAGGGTCGACTCGTGCCGGGCTGTCGCCAGCGCGATCGAGGCGTGCCGGGCCAGGACGTGCGCGACGGCGTCGTCGTCGGCGTCGAACCGGTCCGGCGTCGGGTCGAACAGGTTCAGCGCGCCGATCGTGGACGCGGTGGTCGACAGCCGGATGCCCAGCACGCTGCGCAGCCCGAGCCCGGCGACCCGCTGCGACCAGGTCGGCCACGCCTGGTCGGTCGCGGTGTCGGGTATGTAGAAGCTGTCGTGCTCGACGATCGCGGACAGGCACGGGCCCTCGCCGCACTCGAGCTGCAGCTGGTCGGCCTTGTCCACCACCGGGTCGGTCGATGCGGTGGTCTCGATGGTCCTGCCCTTGTCGAGGACGAGCATCACGCCGGCGTGGGCGCAGCCGACCGCCGCGCGCGCGAACTCCAGCACCCGTTCCACGGTCTGCTCGACGTTCGGTTCCTCGTGCAGCTCCAGCGCCATCCGGGCGAACTCCTCGGCGTACTCACCGTCCACCCCGAGCTCCTCCGAGGTTGTTACGACACCGGCCGGTGTCGGCGTTTCCATCTTGACCCCGCCCCGAGTCCTAGTACCAGTGCGGGCGGCCTCCGATCGCGCGGCCGGTGGAGCCGAGGATCCACAGGACGACGCCGATGACGACCAGGATCAACCCGATGGTCCACAGGATCGAGATGTCCAGGACCAGTCCCAGCACTAGCAGGATCACACCAAGGATGATCACGGAAAGTCCTCCTTCATCACCAGCCGCTACGAGCTGCGTCCCCAGCGGCTCCTGACTACCCGGTGCCCAGTGCGACGCGTTCTCACGCGGCCGTGCTGTCCTCCGGCGGCCGTTCGCCCGCGGCACGGGGACCTTCGCCTCTCACCGTGCGCCGGGCCGCGCGGGTGTGCTGGACGGACCGGACGGAGAGGACATGCCATGGGGGTCGCGCTGTTGTTCCTAGGGGCCGCGGGGGACGGTCACCGGGAGCAGGTTCCTGCTGGAGTACGACGGCCACCGGTGCCTGGTCGACTGCGGACTCTTCCAGGGCGAGTCGTCGTTGCGGCGCCGCAACTGGGAGCCGTTCGCGGTTGCCGCGGACAGCGTCGACGCCGTCGTGCTGACGCACGCGCACCTCGACCACTGCGGCTACCTGCCGGCGCTGGTCCGCAACGGGTTCCGCGCTGCCACCGGCCACGCACCGCGCCGGGCGTGGCAGGAGCTGATGGAGGACTGATGGAGGATCAGCGGCGCAGGTAGGCGCGCTGGTGGGTGATCTGCTCGATGTCCGACGCGGCCGCGTGCAGCAGCTGGTGGGACAGGTCGACCAGCGCCCGGGCCACGGCCAGCTCGTCGCCGATCTCGGCCACCTCGGTGTCGTCCGGGTGCCGGTGCGACGCGCCCTTGCCGGTGAGGTGCGTGTCGTCGTTCGTGCGCAGCCGCGCCTCGGCGTGCGTCAGCCGCTCGTCCGCGTGCTCGTCGATGTAGATGTCGACCGTCCAGCGCCTCATCTCGGTCATCGCCCTCACCTGCGCTCTCGGTTGTCCCGTGGCTCCGAGCGTCGTACGACGGCCCGCCGGCGGGCAAGGCCCTTCGGACCCGTGGCCGGGGGCCTTCTTCCCTGCTGCCGGCGGCCCGGGCGCTGTGTGCTGGACGTAGCGACCGGAGCGGGACGAGGAGGAGCCATGAGCGGCAAGGTGCTGGTGGCCTACGCCAGCAAGATGGGCGGCACGGCGGGTATCGCCGAGGCGGTTGGCGACGAGCTGCGCCGCTGCGGGCACGACGTCGACGTGCGCGACGTCACGGACGTGAAGTCGCTCGACGACTACCACTCGGTGATCCTCGGCAGCGCGCTGTACGCGCGGCGGTGGCGCGGTTCGGCCGTCCGGTTCCTGCGGCGGCACGCCGAGGAGCTGCAGCGCCGGCGGGTGTGGCTGTTCCACAGCGGGCCGCTCGGTCCGGACAAGGCGACGATCGAGCCCACCCCGGGCAACGTGGCCCGGCTGGCGCGCCGGATCGGCGCGGCCGAGCCGGTGACGTTCGCGGGCCGGCTCGAGCAGGCGACCGCGAAGGGCTGGATCGCGAGGCGGCTGGCCACGGGGGACACGGCCGGTGACTTCCGCGACTGGGACCGGATCAGGCAATGGGCCCGTGAGGTGCACAGCCGCATCGACACCGTGGACGTCAGCGAGAGGTCCCAGGACTCGTGGCGGGCCGGGTCATGAGCGAGGAGACGCCGAGCACCGCAGGGGCGGTGGTCGTGGAGATCGACGGCAGCGCCGACGGGCTGCGGGTCGTCGACTACGCGACGATGCTGGCGATGCGGGACGGGCGCGACCTGGTCCTGGTGCGGCCCTACCGCACCTT
>DASXRB010000825.1:0-6722 GCA_036506875.1 Kribbellaceae bacterium
TCCTCGACTGATCCCACCGAGAGGTTGTACGACGTGACGGAGGCGGCGGCTCGCGAACCGCAGCAGGACCGGAGCCGGGTGACCCGGCGCAAGCTGCTCGAGGCGGCGCTGCAGTCACTCGCCGAGGTCGGGTACGCCGGCAGCACGGTCGCCGTCGTCGCGGCCCGGGCCGGGGTGTCGCGGGGCGCGGCGCAGCACCACTTCCCGACCCGCGGCGGGCTGTTCGCGGCCGCGGTCGAGTACATGACCGAGGTCCGGCTGGCCGAGATCCGGCAGCAGGCGATGACGCTGCCGGCCGGCGCCGGCCGGACCGAGGCGGTCGTCGCGCTGCTCGCGAACGTCTACACCGGGCCGCTGTTCAAGGCCGCGCTGCACCTGTGGGTGGCGGCGTCGACGGACGAGGAGCTGCGGCACCGGATCGTGGAGCTGGAGAGCTACGTCGGCCGGCAGGCGCACCGGGCGCTGCTGGAGGTGCTGGACGTCGACGAGCACACGCCGGGGGTGCGGGAGACCGTACAGGGTGTGCTCGACATGGTCCGCGGCCTGGGCCTGGCCGACCTGCTGACCGACGACAGCCGGCGGCGGCGCGGGATCGTCAGGCAGTGGGCCAGGATTCTCGACGCCACTCTCGCCGAGGCACGCTCGTGACCACGAGCTACGGCCAGCGGTACGTAGGACAGCGCGGTCAGCGCGATCAGGACGGCACGAACCCGGCGACCGTGCATCGGCGCACCTCCAGCCTCGGCGTCTCCTCCACGACGGGGTCTCGCCGAGGTCAGGGCAGCGGCAGGCGCCGAACAAGCACGCGCGACTGTTTCTACTTCGTCCGGGCGGCGGCCTTCCGGGGCTTGCGTCGTACCGGCTCTGCCGCGGCGGGAGCGGCGTCGAGGAGACCGGCCAGCACCGTCCCCCACTGTGCGACGATCGGCTTGCGCCGCCGCGAGTCGTCGGCGAGCACGTCCGCCAGGCCCAGCCCCCGGGCCAGGTCGAGCGTCGCCTGGACGGTCTCCCGCACGCCCGGCCGTGACTCGTCCACCCCGAGCAGGTCGATCGCGACCTGGTGCGCCTCGCGGGCCAGCTTCGCCTCCAGCGGCTGCACCCGCGCCTTCAGCTCGGGGTCCGAGACGGCCGCCGCCCACACCTGGATCGCGGCCCTGAACAGCGGCCCGGTGTAGATCCGCACCAGCATCTCGACGATCCGGCCGGTCCGCTCCGGCCCGTCCGGCAACCGCCCGGCCTCTTCCCGCAGCTCGGCCATCCGCACGTCGGACATGTAGTCGATCGCGGCCGTGACCAGGTCCTCCCGGGTCGGGAAGTGGTGCTGCGTCGCACCACGGGAGACACCGGCCCGCTGCGCCACCACGGCCACCGTCGTACCGGACCAGCCGAGCTCGGCCAGCGACTCGACGGTCGCCTCCAGCACCCGCGCCCGGGTGGCGCGACTGCGATCCTGCTTCGGTTCGCGTACGGCGTCCGTCACGCCCGCCAGCGTACGACGGGATTGCCTCACGGCCATCGTCCGTGACACCGCTGGCGACAGCACACCGAGTCGTCGTCGAGCGTGACGAGTCGACGTACGAGTTCGACAGGCGCACGCTCACTGCGGCCGTGCGCCGATACGGCGACGGGGACACGCTGCGGTGGGATCTGCTGGTCGCCAAAGACGATCCGATGCTGTGGATCCCCGACGCAGTCGCGTGGTGTTGGACGCGTGGCGGCTCATGCGGCTTTCCGGCATGGCCGGGACGAACACGCGTTCCTGTGGGCGTGGCGCAACGCCGAGGCACCCGGGTTACGTCCTCAAGGTGTCCATCCCAGCGTAGGAGGCCGCCATGCCTGTCAGCATCACCCTCGACCGCCGGGTCGTCGCCGGCGCCGCCACTGTGCTGGCCCTGGTCAGCGCGTTCGTCGCCGGCCGTGTGCTCGGCGACGGCACCACGCCGGCACAGGCCGTGCCGGCCACCGCACAGACCGAAGCCCCGTCGACGGGGATCACCGTCACCGGGCTCGGCCGGGCGACCGGCACACCTGACGTGCTCACCCTTCAGCTGAGCGTCACCCAGACCAGGCCGGACGCCTCCTCGGCGCTCGCCGACGCCGGCGCGACCATCGCCAAGGTGCGCGAGTCGCTCAGGCACCACCGTGTCGCCGACGCCGACGTGGCCACGTCGGGGCTGAACGTCGGCCCGCACTACGCCTACGACGGTGGTCGCCAGCGCGCCGACGGGTACACGGCCACCGAGTCGCTGACCGCGCAGCTGCGCGATATCGGCAAAGCGGGCGAGGCGATCAGCGCCGCACAGCAGGCGGGCGGCAACGCCGTGATGATCAACGGGGTGTCGTTCGACCTGCGCAACGACAGCGCGCTGCTGGCCAAGGCGCGCGCTGGGGCGATCGCCGATGCGAAAACTCGGGCGGGTCAATACGCTGACGCCGCCGGCCGGAAGGTCGGCCCCGTGCAGTCCATCAAGGAGACGGTGCAGCAGCCCGGTCCGGTACCCCTGTACCGGTCCGCAGCCCCGATGGCCGCCGGCCAGACGGTGCCGATCGACCCTGGGACTAGCGAGCTCACAGTGACCGTCGAGGTGGTGTTCGCGCTGGCCTGAACCCGCGCCTCGGCCACGCTAGCAGGACGAACAGTTTGTACTACGAACTGTTCGCGCTGGTCTCTTCCGCTCAGCCAGCCCACGGCAACCAGGGCGCTGGTATGAAGTACGGGTGAGGTTCAGACGATGACGGCGGCCGGGGCGGAGAGCGTCGTACGGCCGGTGATGTTGACGGTGGACGACGATCCGGGGGTGTCGCGGGCGATCGCGCGGGACCTGCGGCGCAAGTACGGCGAGGGGCACCGGATCGTGCGGGCCGAGTCCGGGCCGCAGGCGCTGGAGGCGCTGCGGGAGCTGAAGCTGCGCGGGGAGCCGGTGGCCGTGCTGCTGGCGGACCACCGGATGCCGCTGATGACCGGGATCGAGTTCCTGGAGCAGGCGATGGACCTGTTCCCGCGAGCGCGGCGGGTGCTGCTGACGGCGTACGCGGACACCGACGCGGCGATCCAGGCGATCAACGTGGTGGACCTCGACCACTACCTGCTCAAGCCGTGGGACCCGCCGGAGGAGAAGCTCTACCCGGTCATCGACGAGCTGCTCGACGCGTGGGCGGCGACCCCGGACCGGCCGGTCACCGAGACCAAGGTCATCGGGCACAGGTGGTCGGCCCCGTCGTACGCATGCCGGGACTTCCTGGCGCGCAACGCGGTCCCCTATCGCTGGTACAGCGTCGACTGTGACGAGGCGCGGCGGCTGCTCGAGGCCGCCGGCATCGACGGGAGCGAGCTGCCGGTGGTGGTCAGCCCGGGCGGTGACGTGCTGGTCGCGCCGACCGAGGCCGAGCTGGCCGCGAAGGTCGGGCTGTCGACGACGCCGGCCGGCGAGTTCTACGACCTGGTCGTGGTCGGCGGCGGGCCGGCCGGGCTGGGCGCCGCGGTATACGGCGCCAGCGAGGGCCTGCGGACCGTGCTGGTCGAGCAGCTCGCGACCGGCGGGCAGGCGGGCCAGTCCAGCCGGATCGAGAACTACCTCGGCTTCCCGGACGGGGTGTCCGGCGCCCAGCTGACCGACCGGGCCCGGCGGCAGGCGGTGAAGTTCGGGGCCGAGGTGCTGACCGCGCGCGAGGTGGTCGCGCTGGAGGCGCGCGGGTCGGCCCGGACCGTGCGGTTCGCGGACGGCAGCGAGCTGTCCGCGCACGCGGTGATCCTGGCGACCGGGGTGTCCTACCGGACCCTGGCCGCGCCGGGGCTGGACGACCTCACCGGGCGGGGTGTGTTCTACGGGTCGGCGTCGACCGAGGCGCCGGCCTGCGCCGGGGCGGACGTCTACATCGTGGGCGGCGCGAACTCGGCCGGGCAGGCGGCGGTCTACTTCGCCCGGCACGCGCGGCGCGTGCACCTGCTGGTCCGGGCGCCGGCGCTGGACGCCACCATGTCGGCGTACCTGATCGCCCAGATCGACGAGATCGGCAACATCGAGGTGCACACCTGCACCGAGGTGGTGCAGGGCAAGGGCGCGGACCACCTGGAGCGCCTGACGCTGCGCAACAACGCGACCGGTGAGACCCGCGAGGTCGACGGCGAGTGGCTGTTCGTGTTCATCGGCGCCGCGCCGCGGACCGACTGGCTGCCGGTCGAGCTGGACGACCGCGGGTTCGTGCTGACCGGACCGGATCTGGGCGGGCGGCCGAAGGGCTGGCCGCTGGACCGCGACCCGTACCACCTGGAGACGAGCCTGCCCGGGGTGTTCGCGGCCGGTGACGTGCGGGCGGAGTCGGTGAAGCGGGTCGCCTCCGCGGTCGGTGACGGGGCGATGGCGGTGACCCTCGTGCACCGCTACCTGGAGGTGCTGTGATGACCGAGCGGCTGACCCCGGACGAGCTGCGGACGCTGTTCCTGTTCGAGGCGCTGACCGGCGAGCAGCTGGCGACGCTGTCCGCCGCGGGGTATGTGAAGTCCTTCGAACCCGGCCTGGTGTTCGCCGAGGGCGATCCCGGCACCTGCTGCTACGTGCTGCTGTCCGGCTCGATCCGGATGACGAAGCGGTCGCACGGCCAGGAGGTGGAGATCAACCGGACCGGCCAGCGCGGGGTGTACGCCGGCGCCTTCAACGCCTTCGTCGGCGAGCGCGACGTCACGACGTACACCGCGTCGATGTCGGCGCTGGAGCCGTCCCGCTTCTGGGTGATCGACGCGCCGCTGATGGCCGCGCTGATGCGGGACTGGTTCCCGATGGCGGTGCACCTGATCGAGGGCGTCATGATGGGGATGCGCCGGACGAACCAGACTCTCGGGCAGCGCGAGCGGCTGCTGGCGCTCGGGTCGCTGTCCGCCGGGCTGACCCACGAGCTGAACAACCCGGCCGCCGCCGCGGTCCGCGCCTCCGCGACGCTGCGGCAGCGGGTCGCCGGTATGCGCAGCAAGCTGGCGCTGCTCGCCGACGGCACCCTGGACGCGACCAAGCTGCACGAGATCGTCGCGTTCCAGGAGGACGCTGTCGACCGGGTCGCGAAGGCCAAGATGATCGAGCGGTCGCCGCTGGAGATCAGCGACGCGGAGGACGAGCTGGCCGACTGGCTCGACGATCACGGCGTGCGCGGCGGGTGGGACGTGGCGCCGGTGCTGGCCGCCGGCGGGCTGGACGTGCCCTGGATGGAGACGGTGCTGGACGCCGTCGGTCCGTCGTACGTCGAAGGCGCGGTGCGGTGGATCACCTACACCGTCGACACCGAGGCGCTGATGAACGAGATCGACGACTCGGTCACCCGGATCTCCACACTGCTCGGCGCGGCCAAGCAGTACTCGCAGATGGACCGGGCGCCGTACCAGACCGCCGACCTGCACGAGCTGATCGACTCGACGCTGGTGATGCTGGCCTCGAAGACCAAGGGCCTGACGGTGGTGAAGGACTACGACCGGTCCCTGCCACTGGTGCCGTCGTACGCGGCGGAGCTCAACCAGGTGTGGACCAACATCATCGACAACGCGGTCGCTGCGATGGGCGGCTCCGGGACACTGACGATCCGGACCTGGCGGGACGGCGGCAACGCGGTGGTCGAGATCGGCGACACCGGGCCGGGCATCCCGGACGAGATCCGGGGCCGGATCTTCGAGCCGTTCTTCACGACGAAGGCGATCGGCGAGGGCACCGGGCTGGGGCTCGACATCTCCTGGCGGATCGTGGTGAACAAGCATCACGGCGACCTGCGGGTCACGTCGGTACCGGGTGACACCCGCTTCCAGGTGGTCCTGCCGCTGACCCCGGCGGACCCCGACGAGAACGGCGGGGATCAGGACAGCTCGGCGAGCTGAGGGGGTACGTCGGGCCGGCGGCGGCGGCGCAGCGTGAGGCGGGGCGGGCGGCGCGGCTCGAGCCGCCGCGCGGGTCGTGGCCGTGGGCTGCACATGATCGTCGACGATCCCCGTGGTGTGCTGAGAAGTTGGTGCCGGCTGAGCCGGCGCCGATCAGGGTCAGGAGCCGGCCCAGCCGGGCTGGTGGGTGGGCGAAGACGCCGCGCGGTCCGTCCGGAAGCTCACCGTGGTGAGGAGGAGGAGGGGTGGCCGGCCGGACGGCCGCGCGGCAGCTCAGATTCCTGCGGTCTCGCGGTGGCCGAGCGCGTCGTTCGTGACCCGGAGGCCGGCGAACCGACGCCGCATCGCCTGCTCGTAGCGGCTGGCGAGTGCGGGTTCCGCGACGTTCTGTGCGATCACGTGCTCGCCGAACCAGACGCGAACCAGTCGGCGCTGCTTGGACGTCACCTCAACTGCAGGCACTGCTTCTTCACCCCGTCGGAGTTCTGAAATCGGGCCGGGCGATCCGGCCCACGAGTAACGATGGCCCGACCGAACGTGACAGGGCGAGGGCATCTACCGGACCTCTGGGGGACACCTACCGGACATCCGGAACCACCGGGTCCTTCGGCCCTCCGTCGTACGCAATTCGCCTGGTCAACCCGGCCAGTTGCGGGTCCGCCCGGGTCAGGACGCGGGCGAACCATCCGCCCGCCGGGTTCACCCGGCGAATTGCGGGCGGTCACGGCAGGCTCTCCGCGCACCGTCGCCACCGTCGTACCGAATTTCGCGTGGGGTCCCAGGCGAGTTGCGGGTCCCCCACGGTCACAACCTGGGGGAAGCCTCCGTCCGCTGGGTACCCACGGCACCGGCGAACGGTCGGGTC
>DASXRB010000826.1:0-5710 GCA_036506875.1 Kribbellaceae bacterium
CGGCCGTCTGGTACACCGAGAAGGTCGCGCTCTCCACCGTCGCGTAGCTCAGCGCGCCGATGTTGAAGCCGAACAGCAAGCGCTGCCGCCGGGCCGGAGCGATGCCGAGGTAGCCGGCGCCCTCCGTGCCGCTCCACGACCACTTGGCGGTACTCGGCTTGTACTGGTCGATCATCGAGCGCGCGGACCGCGGCGCGCTCGTCGACTGCACGCTCACCGACTCCGCGCTCCGGCCCGGCTGGGCGGCGACGGCCGGCTGGCGTGTCGCGGTGGCCGGCAATGACGCGGCGGCCAGGCCGGACAGCGCCAGGATCCCGACGACGACACGGCGCACTGGACGGTACGACGGCATGAGCAACCCCCGTGGCTGACGAGCGCAGGGGGGTCAGTATGTAGGAAAGCCGGGGTCAGCGCGCCAGCCCGGGGGTCAGTCCTGGGAGTGGATCTCCAGGCGGACCTGGCTGATGCGGGACAGGATCTTGCGGCGCAGCTCGTCCGGGGCGTGCTCGTCGCCGCAGGAGCGGTGCACGAGCTTCTTCACGCAGCGCTCGAGCTCGTACTTCTCCAGGCACGGGCCGCACTCGTCGAGGTGCTGCGCGATCTCGGCGCTGCTGGCGTCCTCGAGCTCGTGGTCGATGAACACGTAGACGCGCTGCAGGATCTCGCTACAGTCCACGTCGTGGTGGTTGCCGCAGCTCATGATTGCGCGCCTTTCGCCACGTCGGCGTCGTCACCGAGCAGGCCACGCTCCCGCGCGTAGTCGGCCAGCAGGTCCCGCAGCTGACGGCGGCCGCGGTGCAGCCGCGACATCACCGTGCCGACCGGGGTGCCCATGATCTCGGCAATCTCCTTGTACGCGAATCCCTCGACGTCGGCGAGGTACACCGCGAGCCGGAAGTCCTCCGGGATCGCCTGCAGGGCGGCCTTGACGTCGCTGTCCGGCAGGTGCTCGAGCGCGACCGCCTCGGCGGACTTGAGCCCGCCGGGGGTGTGCGACTCGGCCTGAGTGAGCTGCCAGTCCTCGATCTCGTCGGTCGGCTGCTGGGCCGGCTGCCGCTGCTTCTTGCGGTAGCTGTTGATGAAGGTGTTGGTCAGGATCCGGTACAGCCAGGCCTTCAGGTTCGTGCCCGGCGTGAACTGGTGGAAGGAGCTGTACGCCTTCGCGAAGGTCTCCTGTACGAGGTCCTCCGCGTCGGACGGGTTGCGGGTCATCCGCATCGCCGCGGCGTACAACTGGTCGAGGTAGGGCAGGGCGTCGCGCTCGAAGCGCTCGGTGCGCTGCTCCGGGGTCTCTGTGGTGACTGGAGTCGGCATTGGTGTCAAGAATACCGGGGCCTTGAGCGTGCTCCGCTCATGTGTCGCCGTCACCATGTCCCGCATAACACCTTTGGGTCACTGGTCATTCCCCGCCCGGCGCCGCCTCGCACAACCGCGTCATGTACACCGCTCAGCCCCACGGGTCGTCGAGATCGTCGGTGGTCTCGGTCAGCATCGCCGCGAGTTCCTCGCGAAGCGCGGGATCGGCCTGTTTGAAGTCGCGGAGGAACTCGTCGATCGGCATGGTCCGTGGCCGATCCTGCTGGCTGTCCGTCATGAATTCCTCCCGGGTTCAGGCGATGGTCCGGGTGACCCACTCGAGGACGGCTTCGACGATGAGGTCGAGGGTCTCGGTCTGGGTCAGCTCGGCGGCCCTGGGGACCTTGAAGGAGTGGTCGGCGTCCGGGACCACCGTCATCTCGGTCAGCGGCGGGAACTCCTCCGGGGTGCCGAACGGGTCGCGCTGGCCCTGCACCACCAGCGACGGCAGCCGCACCGACGTCAGCTCGTCGACCCGGGTCTTGTCCGGCTTGCCCGGCGGGTGCAGCGGGAAGGCCAGCGCGAGCACGCCGGACGCGCCGAGCTCGGACGCCGTACGGCACGCCACCCGCGCCCCTGAGCTGCGGCCGCCGACGACCAGCGGCGTGCGGATCCGCATGTTCGACAGCAGCGCGACCCAGCTCTCGTCGAGCACCTTCGCCGGTGGCGGCGCCTTCCGGCCGGCGCGCCGGTACGGCTGCTCGATCAGGAACACGTTGATGTCCTGCGGTGGCAGCCGGCGGGCCAGCCGGGCCAGGTCGTGTGCCGCGATGCCGCCTCCGGCGCCGTGGCCGAGGGCCAGTGTCGCGATCGGCCGGCGGGCGCGGTGCGCCAGGATCCGGCCCTCGCCGTGCGGCGTCATCACGATCCGTTCGTCGCTCACGGACCCGATCATGTCAAAGACAGGCGCCGAAACCGCGCTTGTCACCAACCGGAGCGCGTCAGAACAGCGTGGAACCCGTCGGGTCGGTGATCACGCCGTCGGCGTCCACGTAACCCTCGGGCACCGGCTCGACCAGCTGCGGGCCGTTGTTCTTGACCGAGTTCACCGCGCGGGACACCGGGTACGCCTCCAGCCGGCCGGGGGCCGCCGGGACCAGCAGGCCGAGCAGCGTGTCCCGGTCCGAGGACCGCGGGTCCAGCCACGCGTCGTACCGGTCCTTCTCGACCAGCAGCGGCATCCGGTCGTGGATCCGGCCGAGGTCGTCGGGGGCGGACGTGGTGAGCACCGTGCAGGTCCACAGCCAGGCGTCGTCGGCGTCCGGGTCCTCGACGTCCTTGTTGCGCCAGATCTCGTACAGCCCGGCCATCGCGAGGATGCCGCCGTCCTTGGGGCGGATGAAGTACGGCTGCTTGACAGGTTTGCCCTTGACCTTCTGCTCGGTCGCGTACCACTCGAAGTAGCCGTCGGCCGGGAGAAGGCAGCGGCGCGACGCGAACGCGCGCTTGAACGCGGGCTTGTCCGCGACCGTCTCCATCCGGGCGTTGATCATCCGGTTGCCGATCGAAGGGTCCTTCGCCCACGACGGGACCAGCCCCCAGGTCAGCGTGGTGAGCCTGCGGTGCACCGTCTCCGGCTCCTCGCGGTCCTTGCGCTCGACCACCGCGACCACCGACTGCGTCGGCGCGACGTTGTAGTTCGCGTCCGCCGCGAGCACCGACTCCTTCACGTTGCCCGCGTCGATCTCGAACTCCGCCACCAGATCGGCAGGATCCCGGCTCGACGCGTACCTCCCGCACATACCGACCACCCTACGCACGGCCGCCGGCAGCGCTCCAGACAGTGCGGGTCCGGACGCAACGGTCCGGACGTAGCGCGGCGGCGGATCGCCCACCCCGTGTTAGGCGATCCGCCGCCGGCTGAGGTCGCGACCGTCCCCCGCAGGCGGCCGCGACGGTCCCGGGTTATCTGGAGAGCTCGTCGAGCAGCCTCCCGGCCCACTCGACGGAGGACGGCAGTCCCTCGATCCAGACCCGGGGCACCGGGTAGTCGTCCAAGTCGTCGTCCGGTGCGTCCTCGCCGTCCTCGTGACGCCAGGACGTGATCAGCGCGCGCACGGTCTCCACCTGCTCCGGCAGGCTGTCCGTGCGGGACACCAGGGCGGCGCCGCGGGTGAGCCCGATACGGCCCAGCACCTCGCCGCCGCAGTAGACGATCCGCAGGCACTCGGCGATGTCGACCAGGCGCAGCTCGCGGTCGACGTTGGTACCGCCGGCCGCCGGCGGCGCCTCGACCATCACCAGCGCGTGGGTGCTGCTGACCGGCCTACCGACGAGATCCGCCTCGCGGTACAGCTCGTTCAGCCGCGACCGCAGGTGCGCCATGCTGGCCAGCCCGGTCAGCGGGTCCTCGCAGGACAGCGAGTGCAGGTACGTCAACGACGACTCCGACCAGCTCTGGCTGAGCGCGCGGATGGCGTCGTACGCCGGCTCGGTGCCGTGCACCGCGCTGTACGCCGCGTGCAGCCCGTCCAGGGCCTCCGGCAGCGGCACCCCGTCGTCGGCCAACTTGCGCCCGACCTCGGCACTCGCGGGTACGACGTCGCTGTGGTCCTGCAGGGCCTCCACGACGGCCAGGAAGGCGTTGCGCTGGACTCCGTTCAGCTCTAACGGGGCGGCGACAGGGCCAGGGACAGCCTCGCCGGCCGGCACGGGACGACGGACCTTGCGCTCGCGCGGCCGCACCCCCGTCGTACCTGCGGACGTGCGTTCCCCGCGGAGGTCGTCGAACCGCCGTTTGAGCTCGCCGAGCAGCGACACGCGCAGTCCTCCTCCGTGCTCGGTCGCCCGGTCGTCAGGGTGACGGCCGGTGCGTCGTCACGGTTGAGACCTGCCTGGGCGGAGTTCATGACGCGGATCCCCGAAACTTTTTCGGCAAGTGGCCGGGAACCGCCGATCTGCGTCACGATGAGCCGGGAACGACGTCACCCCGCGGGGCAGTCGGCAGTTAACAAGACAGGGACCGGGCGACGAAGGCAGGTAGGTGAACCCCTCGATGGATGCGCCACAGGCGCCGAGTGATGCCGAGCTGATCGCGCGCGTGCGCAACGGCGACCTCGAGGCGTACGGCGAGCTCTACAGCCGCCACCACCACGCCGCCGGGCGGATGGCCCGCCAGCTGGTCCCGGCCGCGGACGCCGACGACCTGTCGAGCGACGCGTTCGCCAAGGTGCTGGACGCGCTGCGCGGCGGCGGCGGGCCGGACGTCTCCTTCCGCGCCTACCTGCTGACGACGGTACGACGCGTGCACGTGGACCGGATCCGCGCCGGGAAGAAGGTCACCACCACCGACGACATCGCGTCGTACGAGCGGGAACCGGAGACCTTCGACGACCCGACCGTCAGCGGGTTCGAGAGCGGTGCCGCGGCGAAGGCGTTCGCGGCGCTGCCGGAGCGCTGGCAGGCGGTGCTGTGGCACACCGAGGTGGAGGGCGAGAAGCCGGCGGTGATCGCGCCGCTGCTCGGACTCACCCCGAACGGTGTGTCCGCGCTGGCCTACCGCGCGCGGGAGGGCCTGCGGCAGGCCTATCTCCAGCAGCACCTGGCCGACGTCGCGAACGACCGGTGCCGCTGGGCGACCGAACGGCTCGGTGCCTACGTGCGCGGCGGCCTGACCAAGCGCGAGAACAAGCACGTGCGCGAGCACATCGACGAGTGCGCGAAGTGCACCGCGCTCTACCTCGAGCTCGTCGAGGTCAACAGCGCGCTGCCCGCGCTGCTGGCTCCGGCACTGCTCGGCACCGCGGGGATCGGCTACCTGGCCGCGAGCGGCGTCAAGGTCGGCGGTCTCGGCCTGATCGGCGGCCTGTGGTCGAAGGTCACCGCGAACGGCACCCGTACGGCGGTCACCGCCGGCACCGCGACCGCTGTCGTCGCGGCCGGGGTGATCGGCGTGTGGGCTCTCACCAGGGGTGACGACAAGCAGGTGGCCCAGAATCCCCCCGCGGTCATCAACACGGAACCGACGGTGCCGCTGGCCACCACGCAGCCGCCGGAGTCGAAGCCCACGCAGTCGCCGACGACGACCGCACACACCACGGCGCCCACGATCGCACCGACGACCGTTCCGACGACCCCGCCGTCGACGACGGTGCCGACCAGCCCGCCGACCGTCCAGCCGACCGTGACGCCGACCCGGACCCCGAGCCAGCCGCCGGCCACGCTCGACGAGGGCCTGCTGACGATCGAGACGCCGCGCGTGGCCGTCCGCGGCCGGACCGTGCCGTACGTCGCGGTGATCCCGGCCGCGGCCCCGGCCCAGCAGCGCAAGCTGACCGTGTCCCCGAAGGCCGGCATGGCGAAGGTCTCGGTGCAGATCACGTACGGCGCACGGCTGTCCTGGCCGCTGAAGGGC
>DASXRB010000827.1:0-1934 GCA_036506875.1 Kribbellaceae bacterium
CGGACGGCACCTCGAGCAGCGGGACGATCGCGGCGTACGCAGCAGCCATGATCGCGACCGACCGCGCGGTGAACCCGATCTGCGTCATGAACAGCTTTTCGACCGGGACCCAGAGGCCCAGGCCCGAGAGCCCGACCGCGACCTGCAGCGGCACCAACCGCCGCCCCAGCGTGCGCGGCGCCGTGGCAACCGCCACTGCTGCACTCACCGGTCGTGGTCCCGGACGAGGCGGCGGTCGAGGCGTGCCCGCACCATGGCCCGCGCCCGGTTCAGGATCGCTCGCTGCTGCCGCGGCGTCAGGCCAAGCCGCTCGCCGACCTCGGCAGCATCGATGCCGAGCACGTCGCGGGCGATGAGCACCTCACGCCAGGTCGCGGGCAGCTCTTCGACCGCGGCGACGAGCGTGCCGTGCACATCCAGGTCGGCCGGATCGACAGTTGGCCACGTGTCCGGGAAGCTGCGCCAGTGGCCCGGGAACGGCTCGTCCGCGTCCTGAAACCGCGACCCGGGAACGGTCGGCGTCCGCTTGAACCACCGCGCCGTCCACCGCGCGAACCGGTTGCGCGGCTCCTCACCACGCAGCGCGGTATTCGCCGCTGCCCGCGCCAGCCACCCCCTCATCGGGACACCACGCGGGCGAGATTGTCGAAGGAGCCCTCCCACCCCTCGCGGTGCGACTCACGAGACCGCTCGTCGGCCAACCCGCGGTTGGTCATCACGACCGTGGTCGTGCCATCGGGGTGCTCACTGAAGTCAACCTCGACGAGCTGGACGCCCTCGCCGACGTCTGATCGATCCCACGCCCAGGTGAACACCAGCCGCGTCGGCGGCGTGATCTCGCGGTACTCGCCGCCCCCGCCGAACTCCTCGCCGTCCGGGCTGCGCATCACCAGCCGCAGCCGGCCGCCGACGCGGAGGTCGACCTCGGCAACAGGGGTGTCCCAGTCCGCCCCCGGCGGGTACCAGCGGCGCAGCAGCTCGGCGCTCGTCCACGCCTCGAACACCACCTTCGCCGGTGCGGCGAACGTGCGCTCGATACGGATCGCCGTTGGGTCTTGTCCTTCGGCCTCGGTCACGGCTGCTCCTTCCGAGAGTTGAGCAGGTCATCGACGGCGTCGAACATCCGCGTCCAGACGACCCGCTGCCGCTCGAACCACTCGGCCGCCTCGTTGAGCGGCGCGACGTTCAGCTCGAGTTGGTGTGTGCGGCCCTCGACCGTGCGCACGACCACGCCCGCACGCTCGAGCACCTTCAGATGCTTAGAGATCGTCGGCTTCGAAACCCCGAACCCGCGGGTCGCGACCCCTACCGTTGCCGAGCCCTGCGCCAGCCGCTCCACGATTCCGCGGCGGATCGGATGCGCGACCGCCCTGAACGCATCGTTAGCCACTCAGCTAACTATGCCAGCTCAAGACCCGGCACCGCAATCCGAACGCGGCGGCACGTCGAGGCTTCCTCCTAGCAGGAGTGCCGCTCCTGCATCCCGATGATGCCGTGACCGCGAGCACCGTCCCCCGCGATGCTCGACACGGCGGGGACGGCGGCGCCCGTGACCGTCGTCCACGAACTCGATGATGATCCCGCGTCTGTCGCTGTCGAGCCGCACCTCGGTGTGAGCACCGAGACCGGCGTGCTTGAGCACGTTGGTGAGCGCCTCCTGGACGATGCGGTACGCGAACCGGTCCAACTGTCCGCAGGTAGCCGCCACGTGTTGAGCGGTAGGGCTACCGTCGGCTGAAGGAGAAAGGGAGAGGTGCTCAGATGGCGAACTTCCCGATCGCCGCGCCGGTCGAATGCACCGACGGGCCCTGTGGCAAATCCACCAACGTCATTGTTAATCCGGTCACCCGCCAGGTCACCCACGTCGTGGTTGAGGACAAGAGCCTTGCGGATTACGCGACGCGCCTGGTCCCGGTGGCCTTCGTGGCAAACGC
>DASXRB010000828.1:0-7039 GCA_036506875.1 Kribbellaceae bacterium
TCTACCGTCGCCACTACCTGACCAACGGCTCGAGCGCACTCAGCGTCGCCCTGCTAGATCTCGAGTCTGGCACCGAGCACCCCCTCACCAGGTCGGTCAGTTCTGACGGGTCGGACGGAAGCATGGTCTGGTCGCCGGACAGTCGATGGCTGTTCGTCGTCGGCGACAGGCGGCTGGCGGTGGTGGACGCCCGGACTCGAGACGTCCGCGACCTGGGATTCGTGCTCGGGCCGATCGAGCAGTTGACGGTGCGAGCCGCGATGCGGTAGCGGCGTCTGCACCACCTGGAGGGCGATCTAATTGCCCATTTTCGATCATGAACGCGGTTCCTGCGCGTTGGCGCGTCAGCGTCGTACGTCGTCCCCGCCGGCGAGCAGGTTCTCGCCCGGCGACGGCTGCCTGGTGAGCGCGAGCTGCGGGTGGTGCAGGTCGAACGCCGGGCTCTCGGAGCGGATCCGCGGCAGCTTGGCGAAGTTGTGCCGCGGCGGCGGCGAGCTGGTCGCCCACTCCAGCGACCGGCCCCAGCCCCAGGGATCGTCCACCTCGACCTTCGGCGACCTGCTCGACACGTACACGTTGTAGAGGAACGGCAGCGTCGACGCGCCGAGCAGGAACGCGCCCACGCTGGAGATCACGTTCAGGGTGGTGAATCCGTCCTCGGGCCGGTACGTCGCGATGCGGCGTGGCATACCTTCCACGCCGAGCCAGTGCTGCACCAGGAAGGTGGTGTGGAAGCCGATGAACAGCAGCCAGAAGTGCAGCTTGCCGAGCCGCTCGTCCAGCATCCGGCCGGTGAACTTGGGCCACCAGAAGTAGAACCCGGCGAACATCGCGAACACCACGGTGCCGAACACGACGTAGTGGAAGTGGCCCACGACGAAGTAGGAGTCGTTGAGCTGGTAGTCCAGCACCGGCGAGGCCAGGATGATGCCGGTCAGGCCACCGAACAGGAAGGTGACCAGGAACCCGATCGCCCACAGCATCGGGGTCTCGAACGACAGCGCCCCGCCCCACATGGTGCCGATCCAGTTGAAGAACTTCACCCCGGTCGGCACCGCGATCAGGAACGTCATGAGCGAGAAGAACGGCAGGTTCACCGCGCCGGTGACGAACATGTGGTGCGCCCAGACGGCGATGGACAGCAGGGTGATCGCGAGGGTGGCGCCGACCAGTGGCACGTAACCGAACAGCGGCTTGCGGCTGAACACCGGCAGGATCTCGGTGATGATGCCGAAGAACGGCAGCGCGATGATGTACACCTCCGGGTGGCCGAAGAACCAGAACAGGTGCTGCCACAGGATCGGCCCGCCGTTCGCCGGGTCGAAGACGTGCGCGCCGAGCCTGCGGTCGGCCTCCAGCATCAGCAGCGTGGCCGCCAGCACGGGGAACGCGATCAGGATCAGCATCGACGTCGCGAGGGTGTTCCAGGTGAACAACGGCAACCGGAACATCGTCATGCCGGGGGCGCGCATCGTGATGATCGTGGTGACGAAGTTGACGGCGCTCAGGATCGTGCCCGTGCCGGACATCCACAGCCCCATCACCCACAGGTCGGCGCCTGTGGTGGGTGAGTGCGCCGCGGTGGACAGCGGGGTGTAACCGGTCCAGCCGAAGTCCGCCGCCCCGCCCGGCAGCAGGAAGCCGCTGAGCGCGATCGAGCCTCCGAACAGGAACATCCAGTAGCTCAGCATGTTGAGCCGCGGGAACGCCACGTCGGGCGCGCCGATCTGCAGCGGCATGATCTCGTTGGCGAAGCCGACGAACAGCGGCGTCGCGAACAGCAGCAGCATGATCGTGCCGTGCATCGTGAACAGCTGGTTGTAGACCTCCTCGTTCACGAACTGCAGCCCCGGCTGGGCCAGCTCGGCGCGGATCAGCATCGCCATCAGCCCGGCGACCAGGAAGAAGGCGAACGACGTCACCAGGTAGAAGTGACCGATCAGCTTGTGATCGGTCGTCGTCACCCACTTGACGACGATCTCGCCCTTGGTGCGGCGCCGAACACCCGTCCGCACCCCGATGGTGGTACCACGTTCGAGGATGTCGACCACTGATCGCGCCTCCGCGTCCGTCCCGACCTCCTGTCAAGCATGTCCCCGACTGCGATGAGTGACAACCGGTAGGGATTCGCCCGGCCTCAGGGCGGGAGGATGTAGGTGTCGCCCTCGCGACCCCACTCGCCGACCGGTGGCCGCAGTCCGGCGTCGATGGCGCGGATGCACGGCCGGCCGATGTGCGCGTACACGACGCGTCGTACGCCGTGCTCAGACGCGGCGGCCGCGACCTGCCGCAGGCTCGCGTGGCCGCCCACCCCACCCCGGAAGCGGATCGGGCGGTTCCACGACGACGCCTCGGCGAACATCAGGTCCGCGTTCGCCGCCCATGCTGGGAACTCGACGAACTCCGGCGCCCACACGGCGAGCAGCTCGCCGAGCTCGATGCGGTACCCGACAGTGGGGTGCGAGGTGTGGCGGACCGGGCGGGCCCGGATCGTCAGCGCGCCGGCGACCAGGTCGCCCACATGGGCCCGCACGTCGTGCGCGGCCGCCATCCGGCGCAGCGCCGGCCCCAGCTCGGCTCGCTCGTCTGTGACCAGCCAGTCGTCCAGGGGCTCCGGAGGCTCGGCCCCCGGCCCGCCGTCGAACGCCACCCGGCGCCGCCCGTACCGCAGCAGCATCCCGGCCGGCGCGAACCGTGGCGAGTTCATCGCGCCGACACCGAGCAGCGTCATCCGCAGCCGCAGCATCTCCGCATCATCATGCCCGGGCGGTGGCTCCGAGCAGCGCGGCCTCGGCGGCGAGGGCTCGGATCCGGTCCCAGTCACCGGCGGCCAGCGCGTCGGCGGGGGTGAGCCAGGTGCCGCCGACGCAGCCGACGTTCGGCAGCGCCAGGTACGACGCGGCGGTGTCCGGCCTGATCCCGCCGGTCGGGCAGAACCGCACCTCCGGCACCGGCGACGCGACCGACCTCAGGAACGCCGTCCCGCCGGAGGCCTCGGCCGGGAAGAACTTCAGCTCGCGCCGGCCGCGTTCCAGCAGCCGCAGCATCTCCGACACGCTGGACACCCCGGGCAGCGCCGGCAGCCCCGAGGCGTCCATCGCGTCCAGCAACGTCTCGGTCCAGCCCGGCGACACGAGGAACCTCGCACCGGCGTCGGCCGCGGCCTTCACCAGGTCCGGCGTGTTCACCGTGCCGGCGCCCACCACCGCCTCGGGCACCTCGCGAGCGATCGCGGCGATCGCCGTCAGCCCGGCCGGGGTACGCAACGTCACCTCGATCACCGGCAGCCCGCCGGCGACGAGGGCGCGCGCGAGCGGGACGGCGTGCCGCTCGTCGTCGATCACCACGACCGGTACGACGGGCGCGAGGTCGAGCAGCCGGGCAGGGGTCAGGTCAGGCATAGACGTCTCCAAGAGCGGTGATCACACTGGCGCCGCGGTCGGCGGGTCCGACAGCGCGGCGGAACGCCGCGAACAGCTCCCGCCCGGTGCCGAGCCAGTCGGCGTCGGCGGGCGCGGCACCGGCCTGCTCGCGGTCGGCGAGGTCGTCCGCGAGCACCTCGAGCAGGCCCTTCCCCACGTCCAGCCGGACGATGTCGCCGTCCCGGACCCGGGCGATCGGACCGCCGTCCGCGGCCTCCGGGCTGACGTGGATCGCGGCCGGGATCTTGCCGGACGCGCCGGACATCCGCCCGTCGGTGACCAGCGCGACCCGGTGACCGCGGTCCTGCAGCACGCCCAGCGCGGGCACCAGCTTGTGCAGCTCCGGCATCCCGTTCGCCGAGGGCCCCTGGTACCGGATCACCGCCACCACGTCCCGGTCCAGCCGGCCGGCCTCGAACGCCGCGAGGAAGTCGTACTGGTCGTCGAACACCGCGGCCGGCGCCTCCACCGCCCGGTGCTCGGGCGCCACGGCGGAGACCTTGATCACCGACCGGCCGAGGTTGCCGTCCAGCACCCGCAGCCCGCCGTCGGACGCGAACGGCTCGGCGACCGGCCGCAGGACGGCCAGGTCGTGGCTGGCCTCGGGGCCGGCGCGGTAGGCCAGCCGGGCGCCGTCCAGAACGGGCTCGCGGCGGTAGGCGTCGAGCCCCGCACCCACGACGGTCCGGACGCCTGCGTGCAGCAGGCCGGCGTCGAGCAGCTCACCGATCAGGTACGCCGTCCCGCCGGCCGCGTGGAAGTGGTTCACGTCGGCCGGCCCGTTCGGGTAGATCCGCGCGAGCAGCGGCACCGCCGCGGACAGGTCGGAGATGTCGTCCCAGGTCAGCTGGATCCCGGCGGCCGCGGCCATCGCGGGCAGGTGCAGCGTGTGGTTCGTCGAGCCGCCGGTGGCCAGCAGCGCGACGACCCCGTTCACGACGGCGCGCTCGTCGACCACATGCCCGACCGGGGTGAAGCCCTCGCGCAGCGCCGTCAGCTCGAGGACCTGCCGGGCCGCGGCCGCGGTCAGGGCCGGGCGCAGCGGCGACGCCGGGTGCACGAAGCTGGCGCCGGGCAGGTGCAGCCCCATCACCTCCATCAGCATCTGGTTGGAGTTCGCGGTGCCGTAGAAGGTGCAGGTGCCGGCCGAGTGGTACGACGCCGCCTCCGCCTCGAGCAGCTCGTCCCGGCCGATCTTGCCCTCGGCGTACAGCTGCCGGACGCGGGCCTTCTCCTTGTTGGGCAGGCCCGAGCTCATCGGACCGGCCGGTACCAGGATCGCCGGCAGGTGCCCGAACGCCAGTGCGCCGATCACGAGGCCGGGCACGATCTTGTCGCAGACCCCGAGCAGCAGGGCGGCGTCGAACATGTCGTGCGACAACGCGATCCCGGTCGCCATCGCGATCAGGTCCCTGCTGAAGAGCGACAGCTGCATGCCGTCGCGGCCCTGGGTGATGCCGTCGCACATCGCCGGCACCCCGCCGGCGAACTGCGCGATCCCGCCGGCGGCGCGGACCGCGTCCTTGAGCTGCTCGGGATAGCCGGCGAACGGCTGGTGCGCGGACAGCATGTCGTTGTACGACGAGACGATCGC
Organism: Kribbellaceae bacterium; assembly: GCA_036506875.1. GTDB lineage: Bacteria > Actinomycetota > Actinomycetes > Propionibacteriales > Kribbellaceae > DASRHY01. Next base: position 5,017 of record DASXRB010000828.1, read on the forward strand.
GACGTTCGGCTTCACGAACGAGCGCAGTGCCTCCTTGTCGGACGTGCCGGTGGCGGCGAAGCCGTGCGCCAGGTTCGCGCAGCCGAGCTTCCCGCGGGCCGGTCCCCGGTCGGCGGCGGCGTCGATCCTCGCCAGGTAGGCCGACCGGGTCGGCGCGGACCGCTCGGTGATCCGGTCGGTCACGGCGGCGATCACAGGGTGGACAGTCATGCGCGCATCTCCTCGTGCCAGGTGCGTCCGTCCCGCTCGATCAGGGTCGTCGCCGCTGACGGCCCCGCGGTTCCGGCGGCGTACTGCTTCGGCCGGTCGCCGGCCGCCTCCCAGCGGCGCAGCACCGGCTCGGTCCAGGACCATGCGGCCTCGACCTCGTCGCGGCGCATGAACAGCGTCGGGTTGCCCCGCACGACGTCCATCAGAAGCCGCTCGTAGGCCTCCGGCGTACGGCCCTCGAACTGCTCGGCGAACGCCAGGTCCAGGCTGACCGGCTTGAGCCGGATGCCGCCCGGCCCCGGCTCCTTGGCCAGCATGTGCATCCGGACGCCCTCGTCCGGCTGGAGCCTGATCACCAGCCGGTTCGGCGTCATGTCCGCCTCGACCCCCGGCCAGATCGAGTGCGGCACCCGCTTGAACACCACGACGATCTCCGACGCCCTGCGGTCCACCCGCTTCCCGGTGCGCAGGTAGAACGGCACGTTGCGCCAGCGCCAGTTGTGCACCTCGGCCTTGAGCGCGACGTACGTCTCGGTGGTGCTCGGCGCGTCCAGCTCGTCGCCGTACCCGGGCACCGCGTGGCCGTCGATCAGGCCCGCGGTGTACTGCGCCCGGACGACGTCGGCCTGCCCGACCGGCGCCAGCGCCTGCAGGACCTTCAGCTTCTCGTCCCGCACGCCGTCGTTGTCGATCCGGGTCGGCGGCTCCATCGCGACCAGGCAGAGCAGCTGGAGCAGGTGGTTCTGCACCATGTCGCGGAGCGCGCCGGATCCGTCGTAGTACTCGGCGCGCTGGCCGGCGCCGATCGTCTCGGCGACGGTGATCTGCACGTGGTCGACGGTGCTCGAGTTCCACAGCGGCTCGAGCAGCATGTTCGCGAACCGCATCACCAGCAGGTTCTGGACCGTCTCCTTGCCCAGATAGTGGTCGATCCGGTAGATCTGCGACTCGTCGAAGACGGCCGCGACCTGGTCGTTGACGTGCCGCGCCGAGGCCAGGTCGGCACCGATCGGCTTCTCCAGCACCACCCGGGTCCGCTCGGTCACCAGGCCGTGCTCCGCGAGCGCGGCGCTGATCGGGCCGAACAGCTTCGGCGCGACCGCGAGGTAGCACACCCGCACCCGGTCGGCGGTGTTCGCGAGCAGATCCTGCAGCCGGTGCCAGTCGCCGCCGCCGTCGGCGTCCGCGCTCACGTAGTGCAGCCGGCCGAGGAACCCCGCGGTCGACCCGGCGCTGAGCTCGCCGGCGGGGACGTGCTGCCGCAGCTCCGACTCGACCTTGTCGCGGTACCCGGCCTCGTCCATGCCGGCCCGGGAGACCGCGATCACCCGGAACGCGTCCGGCAGCTGGCCGTCGCGATCGCGCAGGTAGAGGGCTGGGAGCAGCTTGCGCATCGCCAGGTCGCCGGTGCCGCCGAAGACGACGAAGTCGCATGGGGCCATCGTGGCGGGAGTGGACATCGCGCTCTCCGTGTGATGCGAGGTGGTTCGGACCGCGCCCACGCTAGGCGATGTTATGAGTGCATAGCAAGCAAACTTTCGTACTTTGAGATACATAATGAGAGCGACTACCGCACCTGACCGCGCTTGTTAACGCTCGATGAAGGCTGGTTGACTAGGTGGATGCTGCCCAGCCCCACGCCTGCTTCCCCAGCTACGGTGGGACAGGTGTTCCGGCTGGTGCTGGAGGGAACCGCGACCACGCGGTCCGAGATCGGCCGGGTGACGGGCCTGTCGCGTACCGCGGTGACCGCCCGGATCAACCAGTTGATCGCCCGCGGGCTGCTGGTCGAGCGCACCGCCGGCGAGTCCAC
>DASXRB010000829.1:0-2427 GCA_036506875.1 Kribbellaceae bacterium
AAGCTGGCTGACCCACATCGGGTTCAGCCCGTCCCGGCTTCCGGTGCCGGCTCCTTCGACTCGCATGACCCCGGCGCCGGTGGTGAGCGCGTCCTGGGTGAGGTGCACGTACACCGTCGGCGCGCCCTCGCCGCTCATCCCGCGGCGTTGTCCCGGGCGCGTGCCGGTGCCGGCGCGGTCGCCGTTGACGTCCGCACCGTGCCGGCCGCGCTGACCACGTGGTGGGACGAACCAGCCGTCGGTGTCGCGCAGCCGCAGCGACGTCTCCGCCACCGACTCGGTCGCCGGCCTGGCCGCGATCGCCGTGCCGGCGGTTGCGGCTTCGGCGGTCGCGGTGGGCGGCTGGTCCGCCGTGGCGCTGTGGTGGTCGTCCTCGGCTGTGACGTCCTCGAGCTGTTGGATGTGGTCCCAGAGGTTGAGGCTTGCTTGGGGGTTGGCGAGCCAGCCGACGGCTTTGGCGCGGCGCTGGTTCTCGCTGGTGGTGTCGCCGAGGGATTCGAGGCAGTCGGCGATCAGGCCGATGGAGGCGTCGAACCGGGTGGCGTCGCCGGCCGCGGTGCGGATGTGGATGTCCTTGGTGCCGAAGACGTCGGCCGGGCTGGTCCACACACCGCGGTCGTCGGCGGCCCGGTCGACGGCGGCCCTCGCGGCGACCGGGTCGGCGTGCAGGGTGGCGGCGACCAGGATCCGCTCCAGCCGGTACGGCGTCACCTTCTCGGCGATCGGCGCCACCGTGGTGTCGACCAGCGCGGCGACCGCCCGGCCAGCGGTGAGGCAGCCGGACGCGATCTTGCGGGCCCGCCAGGCCGGCACCTCACCGGCGTGCACTCGCGCCCAGGTCTTCGGGAACCGGTGCCGCAGCGCGAGCGCGTCCCCGATCAGCTGCGCGGCGGCTCCGGACGACATCCCGAGCGCGGCGCCGAACTCGACGGGCGCGAACTCGGCCACCTCAGGACAGCCCTCGCCGCCGTAGACCCGGGTCTGCTCCATCCCGGGCAGCACCTCACCGCCCGTGTCCTCGGGGAGCGGTTCGGGATTCAGGTCGGCGAAGTGCGCCGCGACCTCCAGCAGCTTGGCCTCGGCACGGTCCGCGGTGGCGCGCAGCTCCGCGGCCGTGGCGATCGCCCCAGCCGCGTCGAGCTCCATCACCTCGCCGTCGAACATGCCATCGATTCTACCGCACGGTCAAGGTCAACGCAGGCCGAAGAGCCAAGCTGTGGAACCAAGTCGATCGGCCGTGACGGCAGCGCTAGGACGTCAGCGAGGTGTACTCAGCCGCTCGGCTCGGCGAGGTCGAGTGCCTCACTGGCCACGGAGAGCGTCCACTTGTAAGGGGCCGCCGGAGGCGACGTGGAACCGGCCGGGCGGTAGCACCTTCAACGTGAGCGATGGCCGCGCAGCACCGTTGTGGTCCGTGACCTCGACGACCACGTCGTACACGGGAGCTGTGGAGCCGACCGCCAAAGAGTGACGCTTGCTTGCTAGGCGTGTCCGGTGTGCCGCTCAAGCCGCGGGCGAGCGGGTGCCTCGGTGGGCCAGGGAGTGACGGAGGCGGGTGCGGTCGGGATAGCCGTAGGCGGTGCCGATCTCGTGGACGTCATGGGCACGGGTCTTGGTCACGGCGGCGACGTACCAGACCGGGTGGCCGGCGGCCAGCATCTTCACGATCGTCTTGGGGTCTGCTGGGGGGGACATTCTTACCTCTCCTCACCGATACCCGTCGCCGTTGTTCCTATGAGCCCGTCGAAGCAACCGTCCGGTTATCGGCAGCGCAGCCGGCTCATTTCATGGGACGCCGGTAGATGCCTTCCAGTTCGAGGGTCTGGCCGCGTTCCGGCGGCGTACGTACTCCGCGTCACAGACGTCGCCGGCCTCGGTCATGGCGTTCCGACCACCGGGCGGTCCGGCACCTCGTGCGCGCTCGCGCCGGCCGGGTTGAGGAACAGCAGCACCGCGCCCGACACCTGCGCGCCGGCACGTCGTACCGAATCGACGTAGGTCCGCAGCTGCGGCGCGTAGTAGGCGATCCGCGACGGCAGCGCACCCGCGGGCACGGCGTCGGTCTTGTAGTCGACGACGACCAGCGACCCGTCGTCCTCGCGGTACATCAGGTCGATGAACCCCTCCAGCACCGAGCCGTCCGGCTGCACCGTCCCGACGTACGACTCGCGCCAGTGCTGCCGCGCCGCGGCCCGTCGTACGACGTCCGACGCCAGCGCGGAGCGGGCCAGCTGCGCCACCACGGACGCGTAGTCGACGACGCCCTCCGCGACGCTCTGCGCGGCGACCGCTCCCTCCAGGCCGGCGCCGGTCGCCAGGTCGACCTCCTGCAGGACGGCGTGCACGGCGCGCCCGACGGCGGTGCCGTAGCGGCCCTTCGACCACGGCGGCAGCTCCACGTCCCGTCCGCCCTTGGCGGTGCCGGCC
>DASXRB010000830.1:0-7908 GCA_036506875.1 Kribbellaceae bacterium
TTGTGGGCGCTGCCGCCGCCGCCGTTGTTCTCGGACGGCTTGCTGCCACACGCGGCGACTGCAAGCGTGACGGCTCCAACCAGAGCCACTCCCCGCACATACTTCTTCACGGACGCCTCCTTGCGTCGACGAATGGGGCGCCGCGCCCGCCCGGCGCGCCGCATCTCGCAGACTATAGGCGCCCGAGAGGCGTTGAAGTGCGCGCCAACTGCCTCGATACCGGAAAGTAATCGGGGTCCCGGTGCCGGATTTTTCCGTGCCAGATGGGAGAATCCTCGGATGACCTCCGCGCGCGCCCTGCTACCGGCCGGACTCCGTCCCCGTATCGACGCGGTGCGCGACGAGATCGTGACGGTACGACGCGATCTGCACGCGCACCCGGAGCTCGGCTTCCACGAGGAGCGGACCACCCAGGTGCTGTTCGACCGGCTGACCGAGGCCGGCCTCGCACCGCAGGTGCTGCCGACCGGGACCGGGCTGATCTGCGATGTCGGCGCCGGTGACACCTGCGTCGCTCTCCGCGCCGATCTCGACGCGCTGCCGGTGACCGAGGCGGCGGAGTCGTCGTACCGGTCACGCAACGCGGGCGTCATGCACGCCTGCGGGCACGACGTGCACGCGGCGGCGCTGCTCGGCGCCGGGCTGGTGCTGGCGAGGATGGCGTACGACGGGGTGCTGGACCGGCGGGTCCGGCTGATCTTCCAGCCGGCCGAGGAGGTGATGCCGGGCGGCGCGCTCGGCGTGATCGCGGCCGGCGGGCTGGAGAGCGTGCACCGGATCTACGGGCTGCACTGCGACCCGCGGCTGGACGCCGGCCAGGTCGGGCTGCGGGTCGGCGCGCTGACCGCGGCGTCGGACCGGGTGCTGGTGCGGGTTCAGGGCCCGGGCGGGCACACGTCCCGCCCGCACCTGACCGCCGACCTGGTGCAGGCACTGGCGACGCTGGTCTCGCAACTGCCGGCCACGCTGACCCGCCGGCTCGACCCGCGCGCGGCGACCACCCTGGTCTGGGGCCGGGTGACGGCCGGCTCGGTGGCGAACGCGATCCCGTCGCGCGGCGAGGCCGAGGGCACGATCCGGTGCCTGGACAACACCGCCTGGAAGCAGGCCGCCGACCTGATGCCCGAGCTGGCCGCGCAGCTGGTCGCGCCGTACGGGGTGGACATCGAGGTCGAGGTCACCCACGGCGTGCCGCCGGTGGTGAACGACGCGCTCGCGATCGACCTGCTGCGGCGCGCGGTCGAGCAGACCCTGGGCCCGGCCGCGGTCGCGCCGACCGACCAGAGCCTCGGCGGCGAGGACTTCGCCTGGTACCTGGAGCACGTCCCGGGCGCGATGGCCCGTTTGGGCGTGCGGACCCCGGGTGTCGAGGTCGCCCCCGACCTGCACACCCCGCAGTTCGCCCCGGACGAGGCGGCGCTCGCGGCCGGCACCACCGTGCTGACCGCGAGCGCGCTGCTCGACTAGGACTGTTCGCGCTCGAAGACGACCAGCCGGCCGGCGCCCCGGGTCAGGAACTTCCCGTAGGAGCCGGCGACCCGGTAGCCACGGGCCTGGAACATCGCCTCGATCATGTCCGAGGTGACCGGGTCGATGACGCCCCACTCGCCGACCTGCTTGGCCTTCGGCTTGCCTTCGACCGAGTTCAGCGACACGACGTACCGGATGTTCTTGCCGGCCAGCACCGTCGCGTAGTGCTCGACGACGTCGGGCTCCATCTCCTGGAAGGAGTACGCGTTCAGGGCCACGTCGAAGTCGCCGGTCACGTCCTCGATCCGCCAGTTCGGCAGCACCGCCGAGTGCGGGACGTCGATCGGGCCGCCGTCCTTGACCGCGTCGTCGTAGATCATCACCCGGTCACCGAACAGCGTGGTCAGGTAGTACGACGCGACCGTGATCAGCGGCGGGATGTCGACGTCGACATAGCGCACCTCGGGGTCGCGCGTCATCAGGATCTCGCCGAGCACCCCGAACCCGCCGCCGATCTCCAGGACGTTCTTCGGCGGCGCCTCGACGTGGTTCGACAGCGCGGACAGGATCATCAGGTAGTTCAGGTACGGCCGGCCGAAACCGACGTCCTTCACACCGCTGACCGGGTAGTACTGCCGCGGCTTGCCCACCCAGCTCTCGCCGAGGTGCTCCAGGTCGATCGGCCAGCGGTCGCGGTTCCAGAACATGTACGCCACGTCGAAGTCGCGGCGCGCCTCGAAGGTGCCGTTCAGGGCGGAGTTGATGTACGAGTGCCAGACGCCCTCGTTGACCGTCTGGGCGAACTCATAGGTCTGCTGGATCGTCGCGTTCGAGAACCCGTTGCCGTAGATCGGGTAGAACCAGTGCGACGAGGAGGCCCAGGACTTGAACTCGTCGAGCTCGCGCTCCTCCAGATCCTTGAGCAGCCATCTCAGCCCGCGCGACCAGAAGTTCGTCGGCTGGTAGATGGGTTCACAGGTCCCGAGGCCCGCGAGGGTGCGGGCCGTCAGGTCGGACCACTGTGACATGTCACTCCTGTCCTCGAACGGATTGCGTCCGGGACAGCCTGTCAGAAAGTGTCGGCCGGCGTGTAGGTTCCCCAGCTGTCACGCAGCGCGTCGCAGACCTCACCGACGGTGGCGCGCGCCCTGAGCGCCTCCTTCATCGGGTACAGGCAGTTCGCGCTGCCCCGAGCGGCCTCACGCAGCGCGTCCAGCGCCTTGTCGACGGCCTCCTGGTCACGCTCGGCGCGCAGCGTCGCGAGCCGCTCGACCTGCTGGGCCTCGATCGCCGGGTCGACCCGCATCGGCTCGTACGGCTCCTCCTCGGCGACGGTGAACCTGTTGACGCCGACGACGATCCGCTCGCCGCTGTCGATCTGCTGCGCGATCTTGTACGCCGACCGCTCGATCTCGTTCTTCTGGAAGCCCTTCTCGATCGCGGCCACCGCACCGCCGAAGTCCTCCACCCGGCGCATCAGGTCCCGGGCCGCGGCCTCGGTCTCGTCGGTCAGCGCCTCCACGACGTACGACCCGGCGAACGGGTCGACGGTCGCCGTCACATCCGTCTCGTAGGCGAGCACCTGCTGCGTGCGCAGCGCCAGCCGGGCCGCCTTCTCGGTCGGCAGCGCGATGGCCTCGTCGTACGAGTTGGTGTGCAGCGACTGCGTCCCGCCGAGCACGGCGCCCAGCCCCTGGATCGCGACCCGGACCAGGTTGACCTCGGGCTGCTGCGCGGTCAGCTGCACGCCGGCGGTCTGGGTGTGGAAGCGCAGCATCATCGACTTGGGGTTCTTGGCGCCGAACTCGTCGCGCATCACCTGCGCCCAGATCCGCCGGGCCGCGCGGAACTTGGCGACCTCCTCCAGGAACGTCGTGCGGGCGACGAAGAAGAACGACAGCCGCGGCGCGAACTCGTCGACATCGAGGCCGGAGGCAACGGCCGCGCGGACGTACTCGATGCCGTCGGCGAGGGTGAACGCGATCTCCTGCGCCGGCGTCGCCCCCGCCTCGGCCATGTGGTAGCCGGAGATCGAGATCGTGTTCCACTTCGGCAGCTCGGTCTTGCAGTACGCGAAGATGTCGCTGATCAGCCGCAGCGACTCCTTCGGCGGGTAGATGTACGTGCCGCGGGCGATGTACTCCTTCAGCACGTCGTTCTGGATCGTGCCGGTGAGCTTGTCCCCGGACACGCCGTGCTCCTCGGCCACCAGCTGGTAGAGCAGCAGCAGCACCGAGGCCGGCGCGTTGATCGTCATCGACGTCGAGACCTGGTCCAGCGGGATGCCGTCGAACAGCACCCGCATGTCCTCGATCGAGTCGATCGCCACCCCGACCTTGCCGACCTCGCCGTGCGCGACCGCGGCGTCGGAGTCGTAGCCCATCTGCGTCGGCAGGTCGAACGCGACCGACAGGCCCATCGTGCCGTGGTCGATCAGCTGGTGGTACCGCTTGTTCGACTCCGCCGCGGTGCCGAAGCCGGCGTACTGGCGCATCGTCCACGGGCGGTGCGTGTACATCGTCGAGTAGACGCCGCGGGTGAACGGGTACTCGCCGGGCGCCCCGAGCTTGGTCGCCGGGTCGAATCCGTCGAGCGTGTCGGGACCGTAGACCGGCTCGAAGTCCCAGCCCGACTCGGTCTGGTGGCTCATAGTCCTCCACGGTATGACGTGTCGTGACCGGCGGGTATCCCACCGGCTGGTGAGATCCCCCACGTGTGATGTCCGCCCGGGCGGTGGAGGAAAACCCTGGCCTTAGCAGTTCAACCTGTACGGCGGGCGTCCCGGCGACTACGGTCCGGTCCCACAGACCGGACTTTCCGCCCAACCGCCCACTGGAGGTCTGATGTCCCGCCCATCCCTTCGGCATGCCCTCGTGGCACTCGCCCTCGCCGGCGTCGCCGTGTCCGTCCCGCTCGGCCAGTCCGGCGCCACCGCCGACTCCCCGCACCGCGACACCGTCCAGCTGATCCGCGTCAGCGCCCCGACAAAGGCCGACAAGGTCCGGCTCAGCCGGCTCGGCCTCGACCTCGCCGAAGCCGCGACGCGCACCACCGTCGACGTCGTCACGCACCGGCCCGCCGACCAGCGGGTGCTGCGCTCGGCCGGCTTCACCTGGACCGTGCTCGACGCGAACATGGTCGCGTCGGACCGCGCGCGTGTCGCGGCGGACGAGGCGTACGCCGCGAAGCGGGTCGTCAGCCCGCTGCCGAGCGGCCGGACGTCGTACCGGACGCTCGCCGACTACGACAGCGACCTGGACGCGCTCGCCGCGTCGTACCCCTCGCAGGCGCGCGTCTTCAACCTCCCGCACCCCACGCTCGAGGGCCGCACGGTCAAGGCGCTCGAGGTCGCCAACAACGTCGCGGCGCGCGACGGCCGGCCGACGTTCGCGCTGCTCGGCCTGCACCACGCGCGCGAGTGGCCGTCGGGAGAGCTCACCATCGAGTTCGCGTACGACGTGCTGAAGAACTCCGCCGACCCGCGGATCAAGAACATCCTCGACAACGAGCGGATCGTGTTCGTCCCGGTGGTCAACGAGGACGGCTTCAACGTGAGCCGCTCGCAGACGTACGAGATGAAGCGCAAGGACTGCCGCATCCACGACGGGCAGCTCCCGGCGACCGGCGAGTGCGAGGACTCGGCGAACTTCTCGCTCGGCACCGACCCGAACCGGAACTACTCCGGGTTCTGGGGCGGCCCGGGCGCGTCGACGTCGACGACGTCGGAGACGTACCGCGGCGCCGGCCCGTTCAGTGAGCCGGAGACGCAGAACATCAAGGACCTGGTCTCCTCGCGGCAGGTGACCACGCTGATCACCAACCACACGTACTCGAACCTGGTGCTGCGTGAGCCCGGCTACGCGTCCGCGGGCGTGACGCCGGACGAGACGGTGTACAAGGCGCTGGGTGACCAGATGGCCGCGCAGAACGGGTACTCCAGCGAGTTCGGCTACCAGCTGTACGACACCACGGGTACGACCGAGGACTGGTCGTACTACAACACCGGTGGGCTGGCGTTCACCTTCGAGCACGGGAAGAGCTCGTTCCACCCGGCGTTCTCGAACGTGGTCGACTTCTACTACGGCAGCGGCAGGCTGGCCGGCAAGGGCAACCGCGAGGCGTTCCTGATCGCGGCCGAGTCCACCGTCAACCCGGCCCGGCACTCGATCATCACGGGCACCGCGCCGGCCGGGGCCGTGCTGCGGGTGAAGAAGCAGACGTCGACGAAGACGTGGAACGGCACGCTGGTGCCGGACACGCTGGAGTCGACTCTCGTGGTGCCGGCGAGCGGCGTCTACACGTGGCACGTCAACCCGTCGACCCGCCCGGTCGTCGTCCAGGACGGCGGCACCGAGTCGTGGACGCTGACGTGCGAGCGTCCCGACGGCACGGTTTCCGAGACCGAGCAGGTCACCGTCGCCCGCGGCGCCACCGCGACGGCCAACCTGACCAGCTGCACCCTCTGACCGTCGTACGACGGCCCGCGCGCGTCCGTGGGATCTCACCCTTCGGACGCGGGCGGGCCGCTCTGTCGTGCGTGACCCTGTGAGCCGTACGTTCTGGACATGAGCGCAGGTGGGCTTCCGTGACGGCACAGGTACCGGACCGCGTGATGTGGGACGGGTGTGAGTTCGCGCTGGCGGGTTTCGACGGCGGTCCGCTGTTCGAGCCGGCGTCGTACGGGCTCGAGGTCAGGGCGATCAGCTCGGCCTGCTGGCGCGGCTACCACTGCCGGTACGACGTCTCCGGAGGCGAGCTGGTGCTGACCTCGCTCGCGATCGGGACGGACTCGCCGCCTGACTCGCTGTTCGGCGCGGCGCCGGAGAAGAAGTTCGGCGAGGTGCGCTACGAGCCGGTCTCCGTGCTGGTGCCGTTCACCGGCGGGCTGCTGCTCGGCGACGGGTTCGTGCGGGAGCTGTACGTCCACATGGGCTTCCACCCGGCGTGGAAGTACACCGACGTCCACGAGCTGATCCTCGAGTCCGGCCGGCTGGTCACGCATCACGACCGCTCCGCGGCGATGGCCGAGATCCGCGCCCAGCACCGCCCGCTGCGCCCCGGCTCCCGGGCCGCGGACGACATCCGGAGCTGGGTCGAGTCCACCTTCGACCGAAGCTACGTCCGCCCGGACTGACGCACGTCGTGGCGGGTCCTCGCACGGCGCGGCGTCGTACGAGGAGACGACGAGGGAACACGCCGCCCCGGGGTCTCACCCACGGCCCCGGCGGCTCGGGACCGGCGCCGCCCGCCGCGCCCCGGACATCCGGAAGCGGTCAGCCGCCGAGTGCGTTCAGCGCCAGGTCGACGTCGGCCTGGGAGGAGTAGACGTGGAAGGACGCGCGCAGCCGGCCGTCGCGGGCCGCGGCGCGCACGCCGGCCGCGGCGAGTCGCTCGTCGGCGCCGGGTACGTCCGCCGACACGATCGCGGAGTCCCCCGGCTCGAGCCCGAGTCCGGCACGGAACGCGTTCGCCAGCCCGACGTTGTGCGCGTGGATCTGCTCGACGCCGATCTCCTCGATCAGCTCCAGCGCCGGCGCACAGCCGACGTGGCTGAACCAGGCCGGCGACTGGTCGAACCGGCGCGCGTCGCCGGCGAGCCGCATCGGCATGCCGTAGTACTGGTGGTGACCGACCGACGAGTACCAGCCGGACTGCTCCGGCCGGAGCCGTTCCCGCAGCTCGGGTGCGACGTATCCGAAGGTGGCTCCGCGCGGCGACATCATCCACTTGTACGTGCTCGCCACGCAGGCGTCCGTCGACCGCGCGTCGACCGGCAGCCAGCCCACCGCCTGGGTCGCGTCGACCACGACCAGCGCCCCGGCCTCCCGCGCCGCCGCGCTGATCGCGGCCACGTCGGCGACCTCACCGGTCGCGGACTGGACGGCGCTGAAGGCGACCACGTCGACGTTCTCGTCGATGGCCTCGGCGTACTTGTCGGTGGGCGCGGTGCGGACCGTGACGCCGCGGTCGGCGTGCGCGGCCCACGGGAAGATGTTCGAGGTGAACTCGACCTCCGGGACGAGCACGGTGGACCCGTCCGGGATCGAGGCGGCGACCAGCGCGACCGCCGACGAGACGGTGCTGCCGGCGAAGACGTCCGCGGCCTCGACGCTCAGCAGCCGGGCGAACGCGGCCCGGGAGCGCTCCGTCGCGTCGTTCCACTGCTCCCAGCTCTCCGCGCCGGTCCGCCAGATCTCCAGCGCCTCCTGCAGCGCGTCCCAGGCGGGCCGCGGCGGCAGCCCGTACGACGCCGTGTTCAGCCAGCCCGGCTTCGGATCCCACAACTTCTGCGCATCGGCGAGGTCCACGAGAGCGATCCTGCCAGCACCTTCAAGTGTCACCCAGCGCCACGACGCGCCGTACCAGCCGTGCCGGCCCCGGTGCATCGCGGTGTCGTCCCCTTCCGCAGGCAGGCCCATCAGCACGTCCACGTCCGGC
>DASXRB010000831.1:0-8296 GCA_036506875.1 Kribbellaceae bacterium
GAGCCGGCCAGAATCCGCGCGCTGGCCGGTCGTTTCGCTGCTCTGTTCGCGCTTGGTCTTGGTCACCATGACCAGCCCCTGCGGGACGGTCAGCGCGGTCTGCTGCTGGTTGGGCAGTATGCGTGCACCCGTACTGTCGCCTTTCCGCTTTCCGTGGAGCGCGGTGGAACGGCGGCGTGGCGAGGTAGGACTGCTGCTCATGGCTGGTCTCCCTTCCGTCCGGCGCGGCGGTCCGGGTTGCGCTACCGGCTGGCCCGGTAGGTGAGCAACAGGCCGACGTCGTTGAGTGCCGTCTTGTCGCCGTCCAGTTGCAGGGTCCAGCCGTCCGCGCCGAGGGACAGGCCGGGAGTCTTCAGCAGCTTGCCGTCGGTCAGCGCGAGCCGCTTGTCGCCGCCGAGCAGGAAGCGGGCGGCGCCGCGCTCGGCCAGCTGGTACGTGGTGTAGATGCCGGTGATCTGCCGGCCGCTCATGCCCGGGAACATGTCGGGGGTGATCGGCAGCACCAGCCCGTTTCCACCGTTGCTCTGGAACTCGGCCCAGGCGTCCGGGAAGTCGGTCGCCACGTCGAAGAAGCGGGCCGCCGGGTACGGCTTGAGCATGCCTCTGACGGCAGTCGCGATGGCATCGCCGCCCTGCTGCGCGGAGTATTTGACGGTGACCGTCACGTCCCGCAACGCGGCCGGCGGCAGGTGGCTGCCGGTGTCCAGCCGCCATCGGGAGACCGCCCCGGTGCCCTCGAACGGCAGGTACCGGTCGTCATCGAAGCGCAGCTCGAACAGGCCGTTGTTGTCCCGGCCCTCGTCGACGTCCGACAGGGCGATCTGCTGACTGGCCCGCCAGTCGCTGCGCAGCGTCGCCGGCGGCGACCCCTTCGGGTCGAGCAGGAACTTGACCGCCTTCGGGTCGGCCGACAGCACCGTCTTGTTGTCCAGCTGGGTCAGGGTGGCGTTCACTCCTACCGGTCCCTGGTCGGTGTCGAACGACACGGTCACCGTCCGGATCTGACGGCGGTAGTGGCCGGGGAAGTCGCGGTCGAACAGCGCCTCGGTCAGCGCGAACTCACAGCGACCGGTGTTCTTGAGGTTCAGCACGGCCAGCGGGTCCAGAGCGAGCAGCGAGACCCGCTTGGTAACCTCCATGCTCCGGCGGTCGCCGTCGGCATACGCCTGGCCCAGCCGCTCCAGATCCAGCCCCAGGCTCTCGCCGGCGAGCAGGCCCTGGCGCCGGCTCTCCCAGTAGGTCGGCTGGATGAAGCTGTCGCCGCCGTTGGCACCCTGCTCGAACTGGTAGGCGCGCTCGGCCGCGCGGGCCGTCTCATATGCCAGGTGGTAGGTCTGGAAGTACATTGTGGAGACTCGGCCGACCATCCAGTTGTAGAGCTGGGCACCAGCGAACTTTCCGGTCAGGAAAGTGGTGACCGCCTCATTGTTCGCCGCCTGGAGGTTCAGGATGTCGAGGTCGCGCTGCGCGATCGTCACCTGCTGCTCGGCCTGCGTCACCTGGTACCCGGTCTGGATCACATCGGTACGCGCGGTGGCCAACTGCAGGTTCCAGTCCTGTGCCGTGTTGTCCTGCTCGGCCCGGATCCCGAGGATCTCGCCGATGAGGCTGAACCCCTCGGCCATCGACGAGGAGACGTTCGCGACAGCCTCGAGGGCGCCGCCGATCTCGTCGCCGCCTTCCTCGATACCCATGATGAACGGTCCGATCAGCGCCTCCGGCACTCCGTTGGCAATCGCCGCGGCGATGTTCAGCCCGCTGGCGACGAAGTGTCCGGCCGCGCCCATCGACATCATGGCGATCTGTGCCTGCTGCACCGGGGACAGGCCGGTGGCGATGAGCTGCTCGTAGTGCTGGACCCGCGCCGCGGCCCCGTCCCGTGCGGCCTGCATCTCCAGCAGGTGCTCCGTGGCGACGGTGAGTTCGGCCTCCTTGATGCCGCGGGTCAGGGCCAGGATCGCCGCCTCCTGCCGCTGCTGCAGCAACGACAGCTCCTCGGCGTCCTTCTTCTCCATAGTGCTGAGCAGGTCGCCGCCGAACTGGCGCAGCCGATCGACCAGATCCTGTGCCTTGCGGAACAGGAAATCGAACCGGTATTGCGGCACGGTCCCGGCGGCGCCGGCCGAGACCTGGTCCAGCGCCGCACCTGTGGCCGCGCCACGGACCAACGCCATCACGTCGGCCGGCGGCTCGAAGAGCGGAACCGGGCGGCTGATGCCCATGATGTCCAGCGACTGGCGGATCTTCCGCAGCCGGTCCTCGACGCGGGTCCAGTACTCGAAGAAGGTGCTGTTGTCCGGAACGTAGAAGTACGGGTTGGCGACACCGGCGTGCACCGACCCGGCGCCCTCCAGCAGCGTGCCACTGGCGGTCAGCTGATCGACCGCTGTCGCTTGATCGACCGGCGCCGTGTCCAGCGTCTCGTAGCTGGTCGCCGGCGGCAGCGCCCGCGCGCCCAGGTCGTACGGGCGCTGGCCGAGCAGATCGTAGGCGAAAATGTAGAGCATCCGCGCCTCATCGATGCTTTCCGCGGTGTACTGCCGCAACAGCATGTCCGCCCAGTCGAGCACGTTGTCGATGTACGCCATCACCACCGCCCGCCGGTACGCCACCGGACGCAGTTCGGCGATCGCGTGCGGGTCGAACGGGTCGTCCAAATAGGCTTTGATCATGCTTCCCCGGTCGCCCATCACGTCGTACTGCCGGCCGAGCCGGGCGATCATCGCGACCCGCTCCCGCAGGCTGCGTACCACGTCGGTCGGGGCCAGCCCGTTCAGTGCCGCGGTGACCTGGTCCAGTCCGGTGCCGGCCAGGTCGTCCAGGTAGGTCTTCTCCGTGGTGGTCAGCTCCCGGGCCTGGGTGAAGACCGGTGCCATCGCCTCGATCTTCTGCAGGACTGGTTCCAACGCATTCCGCACCGTGTCGTTGCCGAGGTCGGCCAGGTCGCCACGGCAGCTGACCACCAGGGCGTCCACGTCGACGGCGAGGAACGGCAGGAAGCGCCAGTAGTCGGTCCGCTCGGTGGGGTCGAAGACGTACTCGTACCATCGCCGGGCGTCCCCGAGCCGCTGGGCGCTGTTCAACGCCTGGGCGATCAGCAGCGGCGCGTGGAAGAAGATCTCCCAGTAGTAGGTGCCGTTGGAGCTGGTGAAGTCCAGGTGCGAGCTGGTCGGCACGCCGGCCGTCATGACCTGGGGGGTGACCTGGATGGTGGTGGCGTCCGACCTGCTGGCACTGAACGCGGGTAGCTCGTCGATCTCCTGGGTCTGCGGGGTGAGCAGCGCGTCCACCCCACCGACCAGCAGCCGGCGGTTCAACTCGTACGCGGTGCTGGAGGTCAGCCGGATGATCTCGTGGGGCAGCCCGGCGAGCTCGTACGGGCGCGGGATGGTCGCCGAGGTCGGGTAGGCGGCGTACTTGTTGCCCAGGAAGAAGAAGAGCGTGGTGTCCGTGTCCAGGACTCCGCTGAGCTGGTCGGGGACACCGGCCGGCAGCGCCCGCCAGTTTTCCCGGATCGGCGCGTAGGTAAACGGTGCGTCCAGCTCGAGTCCGTCGGCCAGCGCGGCGTATCCGGCCCCGCTGATCACGTACCGCTGGCCGTCGCGGCGGAACACCGCGTCCACCGGCCTGCCCAGGTCCTTCGGGTAACCGGCGTCGATGACGGCGGGGATCGTCGAGTCGGTCAGCGTGTACCGGACGAACTCGTCGTCCAGGGTGAGGTAGAGCTTGTCCCCGGCGACGTAGGCCGCGTCCACCGTCCCGGTGCGGGTGATGGCGGTCGGGATCCTGCCCAGGTCGGCGGTCTGGCGCGGCTGGTCGTTCTGGCCGGGCGCCAGCACGACGTACACCTTGTCGACGTTGTCGAACCGGACCACGCCGCCCAGGTACGGCGCGGACGGGCCGGTGGGCGGGGTCTCGGGCAGGCCGTCCTTGTTTCCGGCGAGCGGCCGCAGCGGGTCCTTGTCCTTGCTGTCCTTGCTGTCCTTGCTGTCCTGGTCCTTCGGGTCGGGGGCGTCCGGTGTCACCGGGAGGTACTTGTCACCGAAGATCAGGTACGCCCGGTCGCCGGAGTAGGCGGCGGTGTCCAGCGTGAGGCCGGACGGAATCGGCCACACCTCGCTCAACTTCCGCAACTTCCCGATGGCGGCGGAGGTCACGAAACCCTTCTGGGACCGCGAGTAGAAGTATTCGGTGCCGTCCGACCCGGTGAAGGCGGCGTCGATCTGCGACCAGCGCGGCAGGTTCTCGGTGTTGGCGTCGATCCGCATCGGATAGCCGACATCGAGCCTGCCCAGGCCGCCCGCCGGGTAGCGGTAGTACTCCGCGCCGGAGAACAGGTAGATGTGAGCGGCGCGGGCCAGCACCGCGTCCACCACGCCGGTCCGGTTCAGGTTGGTGCCGATGAATCCCCACCGGTCGGTGATGGCCTGGTTGACCCGGCCGGTGCTCGGCTTGTCCGGCGGGGTCATGATGAACCGCTGGTCCGCGTTGTCGAAAAAGTACCTGGTGCCGTCGGGCAACTCGAACGCGGCGTCGATGCGTGGCCAGGTGGTCGGCAGCCGGTCGGTGTTGCCCTTCAGTGGCTGCAACGGCTCCGGCTCGGTGGGCGCGGTGATCGGCCGGCACAGGAAACTGCCCCCTTTGTGGTCGGCGGACAGCCACGGTCCGTCCTGCGAGTCGGCCGGCGCGTTGAACCGCACCACCTGCGCCGGATCGATCGGGCTGGTGTCCGGCTCGGCGAAGATCCGGCTCAGGTCGGCCGCCTTCGCCGGTGGTACCGTGCCTTGGGCGCGCAGCCCGTACAGCTCGGGGGTCAGCGAGAAGGCGGAGCTGACCGCCGCCGGACCGGCGGCCTTGGCCACCGTGTACGAGCACGACACGACGATCGAGTCGTGGCTGCCGGGCGGCCCGCCGGGCACGGTCCGCGAAGCCTGCACATACAGGCTCACCCCGGATATCGGGCCGTCCTGGGCGGTGTCCACCGCGAGCACCTGGGCCGGTACCCACTCCTGGTTGAGGTTGCCGAACGAGTAGAAGATCCGCACCCGGTACTTCGGGGGCGGCGCCGACACCTTTTGTGTGCCGCCGTCCTTCGTGGCCACGATGGTCGTCTTGGCCGGATCGTCGGGTAGTACCGTTTCGACCACCGGCCAGAACACGAAGACCCGCCCGAATGCGTGCACCGGGTCGACGCGCTCGGCGTCGATCTGTACGTCCACCTTGAGCCAGGGGTCCCAGGAAGCGGAGAGCTTCTCCCCGTCGCGGAACTCGGCGCTGCGGTAGTAGTAGCGCCTCGGCTCGGTGCGGGTCCGGCCGAAGAGCACCAGCCGGCGGGTCCCCGCCGGGACGTCGTCCGGGGTGTAGACGTAGCCGCCGGCGATCGCCAGTCGGGAGACCTCGGTGTACTCGTCCAGGTAGCGTTTGTACGCCTTCCGCACGGCGTCGTCGGTGATCTCGCCTTGCAGCAGGTCGTTTTCGAGCGTGGCGAAGGCCGGCGTCTTGTGGCTGCGCAGCTCGGGGCGTACGTAGTTCTCCGGGTAGAGGAAGACCTTCCGGTTGGCCTCCCAGATCCGGTAGTTGCGCATCCAGTTCCACCAGCGCTTGAGCCGCTGCCGCACCTCGTCCGGGTCGGCGTCGGCGGGCAGCGTGACCGCCTCCAGGTCGAGCAGGTAGCGGTGCAGGAACAGTTGGGTCGCCGCGATCGCCTCGCGCACCCGCGACGTGGTGCCGACGCTGCCCATGTCGACGTCGATCAGCAGCCGCTCGAACAGGTCCCGCGAGGTGCGGAATTCCGGGTGCATGTCGATCACGGTGGGGACCAGGGCGTCCCGTTTCAGCACGTTGAGCTCGTTGTGGATCTGCGCCGACAGGGTGGCCCAGTCGGTCGCGCTGGTGCGGCGTTCGAGCATCCGGTACAGCGCGTCGGCCGCGGCGTCGACGTCGACGCTGCTGCCGTAGAGCTTCGACCAGACGTCGGTGTAGACCTCGGGCAGCGGGGCGCCCAGCTTGTCGGTGAGCGCGAACGCGTCGACCAGCTTGAGCAGGAACTCGATCTCGAACCGGGCCTCCTCGCCGGTGCTCGGGGTGAGTAGGCCGCTGTTGCGTCTGGCCCAGCGCAGCTCGTCCACGTCCCAGCCGAACAGATCCGACAGGTAGGTGTACGGGTCTTCGGCGCCGGTGACCAGCAACGCGGCGAGGCCGTCCGGGTGCGCCCGGGCCAGCTCCACGAACCGGACGATGGTGTGCACGTCGCTGAGTCGGTAGTCGGCCGAGGACGACCAGCGGTGCGCGAACTCCTGCGGGAAGGTGCGCTCGATCTGGTCGTAGCGGCCGTCGCGGTAGCGCACGTACCGGTCGCCCTTGACCAGGTAGGTGCGGCCCTCGAAGCTGAACGCGCCGTCCGGGCCGGTCTCGAAGTCGGCCGGCAGGTCACCCCAGTCGTCCTTCACGGTACGGGGGAAGCCCTCCTCGGCCAGCGCCGGTTGGTACGGATCGGGCTGGGCGAGCTGGCCGGCTCGGTACCGGATGTACTGGCCGGCGCGGAAGGCGTACAGCTCGCCGGTCGGCGCGACGAAGGCGGCGTCGACGCCCGGCTGGCCGGTGGTGAACTCGTTGCGGACCTTGCCCCACGCGTCCTTGACCGGCCGCAGGTCGCCGCCGCGCAGGAACTCCTTGCCCTTGAACAGGTACGTCTGCCCGTCCGGCGTGCGGAACGCGGCGTCCAGCCCGTCGGCGAACTCGTCCGGCAGCGGCGGCAGGCCCAGCTCGCCCGGGAGCGCGTCGCCGATCGACTTCGGGTAGCCGTCGTCCACCGTCGTGTAGTCGTACCCGGAGTAGCGCACGTACTGGTCGCCGGAGAAGAGGTAGGTGTGCCGGTCGGCGACGAGCGCCGCGTCCACCCGCTGCCGTTCGGCGATGGTGTTGCGGACCTTCCCCATGGTGTCGATGCCGATGGTGCCGGCCATCGTGCGGGAGGCGACGTGGCAGCTGCCGCCGATGAAGATGTACACGTTGCGGTCGTTGGCCACGATCGCGTCGATGCCGCTCGGCTCGCCGGGCTGGCCCAGCGCGTCCTCGAACGACTCCGGCAGGTTGCCGAACGGCTCCTCCCTGCGCAGGTTGCCGGCGATCTTCTTGGGGTATCCGGGGTCGATGTACCGGTACTCCGGCCCGGTGTAGCGGACGTAGTGGTCCTGTGAGAACAGGTAGGTCTGCTCGCCGCGCCAGACGAACGCGGCGTCCACCGTCCCGCTGTCGTCGGCGGGGACGAACGGGTTGCGGGACAGGCCCCACCGCTCGCGGACCTCGGCCGGCGGCGAGAAGACCCCGTCGGCGTACCGCGTGTACCGCTCGCCGATGAAGAAGTAGGTCGCGCCGTCGGCCGCCGTGAAGGCGGTGCGCAGCCGGTCCTCGTCCCGGCCGGAGACGAGCTGGTCGAAGCCGCGCCAGATCCGGTCGATCGGGCGCGGGTAGGACCACTGGCCGGTCTTCTCGTTGTACGACACGCAACTTTGGCCGCGCAGCAGCAGCATGGTGTCGCCCTCGAAAAGCACCGCGTCCGGGATGCCGAAGTCCTCCGGCGCCGGCCAGTAACCGGCGTCGGCGACCGTCGGGTACCCGTTGTCGGGCTGGCGGTAGTCGGTGCCGGAGTAGACGACGTAACGCATCTGTCCCGCGTCGTCCGGCTTCTCGAACAGGTACGTCCTGCCGCCGCGCACGTAGGCCACGCCCACACTGGTCAGGCCGGCCCAGTGCGCGCTGATCGGCTGCGGGTCGCCCTCGATCGTGGTGCTGGACGCGTCCGGGTAGACCACGAACTGGTCGCCGCTGAACAGGTAGGTCTTACCGTCCCGGCCGACGAACGCGGCGTCCACCGCGTTGTTCTGGTAGATCATGTTGCGTGGCCGGCCCCACTCCTCGGTGAACGGGTATTCCCGGTTGAGCCGGATGTTGAAGCAGGACGCGCCCTTGAACAGGTACGTGTTGCCGTCCGCCCCGGTCAGGACCGCGTCCAACCCGGTGCGGAACTTCTCCGGTACGGTCCGCAGCGTCCGCGGCCGGAACGGCGTCGCGCTCACCGCGCGCCCCTCCAGCGAGGAGCGGTGCATCCAGCCCTCCGGCTTCTGCACCATCACCGAGCCGTTCTCGATGAAGGCGCAGCTCATCCCCGGCAGGCAGTCGATGTCGTCGTAACGGCGGTACGCGGTCGCCGAGACCACGTGGCACACGCCGCCCCGGAACAGGTAGGCGTTGCGCCGGTCGGCGAAGGCGGCGTCCACCCCGTCCAGCGTCACGT
>DASXRB010000832.1:0-4481 GCA_036506875.1 Kribbellaceae bacterium
GCACACCGTCGCGATGTCGAGCTTGAGCGGAGCACCGCCCTGGATCGCGCTGAGCGTGCTCGACGGGCAGCGCAGCACCGGCTGCGGCGTGCCGATCTGGACCGGTACCGCGATCAGCGCCTTCTGGCCCCGCGGGTCGGCCAGGCTCGTCCCGTCGGTGACCTCGAAGACGGCCGAGGCCGGGCCGGTGTAGCCCTTCTTCGCGGTCAGCTCGAGGGTCGTCGCGCCCTTGCTCGCAACCGCCAGGCCGTTGTCGGGTGATCCCCAGATCTGGTCGGTGGTCGTCAGGCGCAGCGGCTTGCCGCCCGGGTCGATCGCGTAGTCGGCCACGTTGATGGTTTTGTTGCCGGCGGGTGCGAGTTCGATCGGGGCGGCGTCCGGGCGCAGGCGCGGCTGCGCGGTTCCGTTGCCCGGGACGTGGACCAGCGCCATCGACGTGGCGCCGCCGTGGTCGCGCACCTCGTACGCGATCGCCTGCGGGAAGGCCTGGACCGGCACGACCAGCTGTCGGTTCGCCACGTGCGCGGCGGGCAGGAACGCCCGCGAGATCGTCAGGGCGTCCGGCGTGCCGTCGGGATCGTCGTCGTTGGCGAGGACGTCGACGGTGGCGCTGGTCGCCCCGGGCGCCACCTTGGCGACGTCGTCGCGTGCCACGGGCGGGATGTCGTACTTCGGCCGCGCGTCGACGATCACCTGGGCCTCGGACCGCCCACCGGTGCCGTCGGTGATCGCGTAGGAGACGATCAGCGGCTTGCCTGTTGCCGGCGGGGTCTGCACGACCACGCGGTCGTCTTGCAGGCTCGCCCCGTCGGGCACCGGTTCGTTAGTGGCCGCGAGCGGCGCGATCGACACCTCGTCGTCCGGCGCGGTCAGGTCGTTGCCTAGCACCGCGACGTGCACCGTCGCCCCGGGCGCCGCGGTGACGTTGTCGTCGACGGCGACCGGCGGCTGCGGATCTCCGGGCGGGACGACGCCGATGCGCATCGTGGCCGTTCCGCTGAGCCCGAACCGGTCGCTCACCTGGTAGCTGAACGTGTCGGTGCCCGCCGAGAGCGGATAGGCCTGGTAGGTCAGCGTGGTCGGCCCGGTGGCGGTGATCCGGCCCAGCCGCGGCGGGCTCGCGATGCCTGCGACGGTGACCGAGTCGCCGTCCGGGTCGACGCCGGTCCACGGGATCGTGATCGTGACCTGGTCGCCGGCCACGACCGAACGCGACACGGGGCCCGGGTCGGGTGGCTGGTCGTGCGCAGGGTCGGCGGGCACCGGGTTGATCGTGATCCTGGCATGCCCCACGGCTGTCTGCCCGGACGGGTCGACCGCCACGTAGTCCACCACGACCTGCGTCGACGTGGTGACCGACGGCGGTGCCGCGTAGCGCAGCACGTTGCCGGACACGTAGCCGGCCCCGGTGCCCTCCGGTGTGGTGACCAGCTTGCCGGGCTGCAGTGTCATCGGATCGCCGTCGGGGTCGATGTCGTTGTCGAGCACCGCGACGTCGACCGAATCGCCGGCGCGCACCGTGGCCAGGTCGTCGACCGGCGAGGGCGCCGCGTCGAGCTCCGGTGCCGGCAGTTGCAGCACGCTGACCTCGCCGGTGACCGGCTGGGTCAACCCGTCGGTGACCGTGTAGTGGATCAAACGCACGCCGGGGCTGACCGGTTGGGTCGACCACAGGCGCAGCCAATGGCCCTGCACTACCGCGATCTGCAGGCCGGCGTCGTCGGCGGCTACCGCGCGCTGCACCACGAGCACGTCCCCGGACGGGTCGAAGTCGTTCGCCAGCACGTCGACGGTCGCCGCCTGCTGCCCGTGCAGCACGGCGGTGTCGGGCATGGCGACCGGCGGCAGGGCCTTGGCCGGGTCGGCCACGACGTCGAGCCGGATGAGGCCGGTGGACAGCTTGGCCGAGCCGAACGCCGCCTGGTACTTCAGCGACAGCGTCCCGACGTGCTTCGCTGTGACCGTTACCGTGCCTCCGGCCAGGTCCGTCGTGACGGCCGCCCCGATCGGCTGCGGAAGCGGCGCCGCGAGGGCCAGCTTCGCCGACGGGTCGGTCGGGTCCGAGCCCGGGACGTCGTTCGCCAGCGGGGTGATCGTGATCGGCCGCCCGACCACGGCGCGCACGACATCGGGCTCGGCGGTGGCCGCCACGGCGTCGGTCGCCGACCGGGCGAGCACCTTGACCTTCAGCGTGCCGGGCACCGGATCGCCGATGCCGTCGGACACCTCGTACTGGATCTGCTGCACGCCCGCGTCGCCCGGGGCGGTGAACACGATCGATCCGTCGGCGGTCGTCACCGCGCTGCCCTGTGGCACGCTCGCGTGGACGAGCGCCAGCGGGTCGCCGTCGAAGTCGCGCCAGTCGGGCAGCACCGGGTAGGTGAACGTGGCTCCCGCGGCGACGGTCCAGACCTTCGACTTCTGGTAGCCCGGACGCAGCGTGGGTGCGTCGTTGGCATCGCCGACCCGCTGCTCGACAGTCACGTCGGCCGTGCCGGACCCGCCCTTGCCGTCGCTGACCGTGTATTTGAAGTGGACGTTGGACGACTCGGACGGCGGCATCGCGACCTGGGCGGTCTGCCCGTCGGCGGAGACCGACACGGTCGCGCCCGCGCCGTCGACCGCGCCGACCGACGTGATCGCCAGGATGTCGCCGTCGGGGTCGGAGTCGTTGTCGAGCAGGTGCAAGACCGTGATGCGGCCCAGTCGAGCGCCGAGCGTGTCGTCCTTGGGCTGGGGCGGGCGGTTCTGCGCGGACGGCTGCTTCTCGTGGCTCGGGTTCTTCGGCTTCTTGCTGTTCGGCTTGGGCTTGGGCGGCCGGATCGCCTGCCAGTCGTCGACCTGGCGGATCGCGTCGTCGACGACCCACACGCCGCCACTCGCGAGGTCGTTGAGCACGATCTGCCCGCGGTTGACGCGGAACACCGGTTGGCTGACCTTGGCTTTGGACGGCAGCTTCTGGCCCTCGGCGGGCTTGCCGTTGCACGAGCGGGCGTAGACGCCGGGCGTGCCTCCCCACGCCGCGTGCAGGCAGCCGCCGATGACGACGGGACGGGCTGGCGTGCCTGCACCGGCGTCGAACAGCGTGGCACTGGGGCCCCCGCCCAGCGGCACGGAGACGAGGGTGGACGACGTCGCGAGATAGACGGCCGGTGACTTCGGACCCGGCTGCTGCAGCACCGCGTCCGTGGCGTCCTTCGGTACGGGGACGGTGCGCCCGCCCGGGAGTAGCGCGACGCCTCCCTTCGCGTCGACGACGACCGGCGTGTCGCCGACCGACGTGATCGCCAGGCTCTCCATCTGGTGGTGCAGTTCGGTGATCGCAGGCTTGGCGAACCGCCCGTCCGCGGGACGGATCGTCACCAGTTGCTGCTTGCCGGCAGACGCGGCGAAGATCGTCCCGTCGGAGGAGACGGCAAGGTCAGCGCCGGCGCCAACCGTCACCACTGGCTTCTCGCCGGTATCGAGCTTGGCCAGCCCGGACAGATCGTCGCCGGTGACCCGCGCCGCCCAGAGCCGCCCACTGGACGGGTCGAGCACGGCGGCCGTGGACCCCGCCAGCCGCAGCTCGTCGTTGCCGGGGACGACGGCCGCCTGCGTGGCCAGGGGCGCGCCGCTGCGCACGTCGACCGGGAAAACCTTCCCGGCGCCCTTGTCGAATGCCAGCACGGCCGAGCCGTCCTGCACGACATCGACGGTGTAGGCGGCCTGCGCACCGCCGGGCGGGAAGAACCCCGCGTCGAGCTGGCCGATCGGCTTGTTCAGCCGGCCGTAGAGGCCATCAGCGTTGCTCGTGACCCAGATGCCGCCGTCGTTGAGGTCGACGTGGCGCGCGGCGTAGCCGTCCGCGGAGATCGCGTACGCGACGAGGACAGATGATGCTGCAGCGACGACGGCAGTGGCGGCGATCGACCCCCGGTGCCGCCGAGCGAAGGTCGGCGCGCTCACGACATCATCTTCTCATTCACGAAATTCGGGTTTTCTAGTACTACGGGACGCCGATCACGACGAGTTCATGAAATGCAGGTTTTCTACGACTACGGCCAGGCGATCGTCACGAGCCGCTGCATGTCGGATCTGACCAGGACGAAGCGAAGCTCCCGGTGCTGCGATACACCTGCACCTGCACGCACACTGACGTGCCGGCCGCTGCGGGGAGTACCAGTTCGGCCTTGTCGGTGACGCCGCTCTGCGTGCCCCCGACCTGGCGCCACCGGTAGCTGTCGCCGGCGGCGTGGGCGTCGTAGACCCAGCTGAATCGCACCCCGCCGCCGCCCACGCGCACCGCCGAGACCTGCGGGGTGCCCGGCGCCTGCTGCTGCGGGCCGGCCGGCAGCGCCACCTGCGTGTCCGTCGGGGTGATGTCCTGCGGCTGGTGTTAGCTGCCGCCGGCCGTGAACGCCACCGTGATCGCGACGGCGAGGGCGACGCAGGCGGCGCCCGCGAGATACCAGGCGCGCCGTGAGTGCGGGGTTTGCGGC
>DASXRB010000833.1:0-2063 GCA_036506875.1 Kribbellaceae bacterium
GCAGGACGCGCGGATCCGCCTGTTCCTGCTGCCGCACGCCGGCAGCGGGGCGGCCGCCTACCGGAGCTGGAGCCGCTTGCTGCCCGCGGAGATCGGCGCCCAGGCGCTGACCCTGCCGGGACGGCAGAGCCGGCGCACCGAGCCGCTCCCCGTCGACCTGGACGCGCTCCTCGGCGACCTGCATCAAGCCATGCTGGCCACTGTGGACGATGAACGCCCGTATGCGTTGTTCGGGCATTGCATCGGTGCGATGCTGGCCTACCGGCTGACCGTCCGGCTCGAAGCCGAGGGCGATCGGCCGCCGTCGCTGCTCGGCATGTCCGGCTGGGCGCCGGAGGGCTTCTACCGCGCGCCCGAAGACCACGACACGCTCTCGATGAGCGAGTTCGGGGGACTGTTCAAGGACCTCGGCGCCTTTCCCGAGGAACTCTGGGCCGATCCGGACATGATCGATCTCGTGCTGCCGCCGGTGATCGCGGATTTCCGGGTCGCGGCGCAGTACGAGGACGACAAGGCCGTGGTGGACTGCCCACTGGTGTCCTACGGCGGCGGGTCGGACCCGCTGCTGATCGAGCCGGCGGCCATGACGACCTGGGCCGAGCGCAGCCGCAGGTACCTCGGGCACAAGGAGTACCCCGGCGGACATTTCTACGTGAACGAACACGCCGCAGCCGTCATGTCGGACTTCGCCCGGCGGCTGATCCGGATCACCGACGAACGTTAGGCGGAGCCGTCAGGCGCGAAGCATCGCGTGATCGGCGCCCAGCCGAAGCGCCGGATGGTGGACGAGAATCGCTTTGAACAGATTGCGCAACGTGATGCTCGGCTCGACCCCGAGCTCGGTATCGAGCCGATCGCGCATCCGACCGTAGAAGCTCAAGGCATGCGCCTGCTGCCCGGACCGGTAGAGCGCGATCATCAGTTGCTCGCAGAAGCGCTCATTCAACGAGTGTGACTCGACCAGCTCCGACAGCATCGGGATGATGTCCGCGTGCCGCCCGGTCCGCAGTTCCAGGTCGAACAGCGCCTCCAGCGCGACCAGCCTGGCGGCTTCGTAGCGCTGCCCGACCGTGCGGCACAGCGGCCCCTGAATCACCATGTCGAAAGGGCTGCCGCGCCACAGTGACAGTGCACCGCGGAGCGCGTCGGCCGCTCTTGTCGGGTCGGTGGCGCCGAGGGTCCGTACCGTGGCGAGGGCACGCATGAACAGTTTCGCGTCCACGGCGTCATCATGGGTCTGCAGGCAGTAGCCGGAGTGCTGGACGATGAGCCGGGCCGGCCGGTCATCAGCAACGGCTTCCAGGCGCCTGCGCAACCTGCTGATGTGTGCCTGCAACGCGTTCTCCCAGTGCGGAGGCGGCGACTCCTTCCACAATTCAGCTACCAGAGACTCGACCGAAACGGGATTACCCTCGGCGGCCAGCAAGGTGGCGAGCAGTGCGCGCTGAAGCGTCCCCGATATGTTCACCGGGCGCTCGGCCGACTTGCATTCCAACGGACCCAGAACAAAGAACATGGTCATGTATACCGCCCCCCATAGCGGGATTTCATGCCTCCGCCCGCAGTACCCGGCGCAGGATTTTGCCAGTTGGGTTGCGGGGCAGGCTGTCCACGAAGCCGTACTGGCTGGGAATCTTGAAATCAGCGAGCCTGCCACGCAGAAACACCATGAGATCACGCGCGGTCGCCCGCTGGCCTTCATGGAGCACGACGACGGCTTTGACTGCCTGGCCCCACCGCGGATCGGGAACACCGACGACCGCCGAGTCGACCACCGCCGGGTGTTCGGCCAGCGCCTGCTCAACCTCGGCCGGATAGATGTTCTGGCCAGCCACGATGATGGCATCGTCCATCCGGTCGAGGACGAACAGGTAACCGTCTTCGTCCAGGTAGCCCGCGTCCGGCATGCGCAGCCAGCCATCCACGAGCACCTCTCCGGTCGCCTCCGGCTGCTGCCAGTACTCGATGAAGTTGGCCGGAGTCTTGACGCAGATCTGGCCGACCTGGCCCGCCGGGAGGACCTCTCCGGTGTGGCTCACGATCTTCACCTCATTGCCCGGGCA
>DASXRB010000834.1:0-5511 GCA_036506875.1 Kribbellaceae bacterium
GAGGCCTGCGCGAGCAGCACCCGGCCGACCTCGGTCGAGCCGGTGAACGACAGCTTGCGCGCCCGCGGGTCCTTGATCAGCGGCTCCATCACCGCGCCGGAACGGCTGGTCGTGATGACGTTGACCACGCCGGCCGGCAAGCCGGCCTCAGCCAGGAGCTCGACCAGCCGAAGCGTCGACAACGGAGTCTGAGCTGCCGGTTTGATCACCGACGTGCAGCCCGACGCGAGCGCCGGCCCCAGCTTGCGTGTCGCCATGGCCGCCGGGAAGTTCCACGGCGTGATCAGCAGGCAGGGCCCGACCGGCTGGCGCATGACCAGCACCCGGCCCTTGCCGTTCGGCGCGGTCGTGTAGTCGCCGCCGATCCGCACCGCCTCCTCGGCGAACCAGCGCAGGAACTCCGCCGCGTAGGCGATCTCGGCGCGCGACTCCGCGACCGGCTTGCCCATCTCCAGCGTCATCAGCAGCGCCAGCTCGTCGGCTCGCGCGGTCATCAGCTCGTAGGTCCGGCGCAGGATCTCGCCACGCTCCCGCGGCGGGTGCGCGGCCCATTCCGCCTGCGCCGCGACCGCGGCGTCCAGCGCGGCCATGCCGTCGGCCGGCGAGGCGTCGGCCACCTCGCACAGCGTCGTACCCGTGGACGGGTCCTCGACCGCGAACGTCCGGCCACCCTCGGCGGGGCGCCACTCACCGCCGATGAACAACCCGTCCGGGCAGGTCTCGACCACTTTCCGCTCGTCCGCCATCGCCCGCTCCTTCCGCCGTCAACGCCGTCCCACCACCCACCGTAGTGGCGATGAGCCGCTCAGCCCCGGCGGGCGATCATCCAGTTGTGGATCTTCGCGCCAGGAGAGCGCTTTCCAAAGCAAGGATCCACAACTCGACGGCGCCGTGACCGGCGGGTTGTGGGCGGGTGGTCGCCGGACGGTGGCAGCACATGGGGGCGCCGCACCCAGGTTCAGGCCGTCGTGCCCCACCGCGACGGCCGCGCGAGTCGCCTGTGAATGCGGGGTTCGGCTACCTAACAGCGCACGTCGCCGGGGCCGTTGACTTCTCGTCAGGCGCCGAAACGCGGTGCCAGACAAGGAGAAACAACATGTCCTCGATCCTCAACCTGCAGCGTCTCGAGACCGAGCAGACCACGGACGCCGCGGCGGTCAGCATCTCGTCCTGCGACTCGAGCTCCTGCAACAAGAGCTGACGCAGCGACCACTTGCGGGGCGGCTTCCCGACCACCGGGCAGCCGCCCCGTATCAGTTCCGCACCCCGAACACCGCATGGGAGGCCCCCGATGTGGGCGATGTACCACCGTTACGCACAGCAGGACAGCCGCTGGTACGAACCGATCGACCGTTACAGCCCGGACCCCGAGCTGCTCGCCGTACACCGCCGGCTGGTGCCTCGCGAGTGGCCGCTGCGCCGGCGCGGGATCTGGTACATCGTCAACCCGCCGGGCGCGACCCTGGTCCGGCAAGGCTGGAAGCTCCACGTGTCGACGCACCCGGACCGCGCCGAGCAGACCCTGGCCGACGCGCTCGGCGTGCTGGTCGAGCAGCGGGTGCCGTTCAAGTTCCTGCTCGACCGCCGCAGTGTGACGCGGACCCTCGCGAAGAGCTGGTCGCGCGGGTCGAGCGGGAAGTTCGTCACCGTCTACCCCGAGGACGACGACCGGTTCCTGCGGATCGCCAAGGAGCTCGCCGACGCGGTCGGTGACACCGGCGGCCCGCACCTGCTGTCGGACCGCCCGGTGCCCGGCAGCACGTCGGTGTTCTACCGGTACGGCGGCTTCATCGCGGACACCCGCCTCGGTGCCGACGGGGTACCGAGCCTGGTGATCCAGGACCCGGACGGCAACGACGTCCCCGACTACCGGCAGCCGTACTACTCGGTGCCGGCCTGGGCGACCGACCCGTTCGGCGAACCCGACCCGGATCCGGGTGTACCGGAGCTGGACGGCGGCCGCTACCGGATCCAGTCCGCATTGGCGTTCAGCAACGCGGGCGGCGTCTACCTCGCCACCGACACGGCCGACGGCTCGACCGTGGTGATCAAGGAGGCCCGTCCCGGCCTCGTGGTCGGCGAGGGCGTGTCGGCGATCGAGGCGCTGGAGCGCGAGTACGGAGTGCTGACCCGGCTCGCGGACGCGCCGCACTTCGTCCGGCCCCGACGGCTGTTCGCCGAGGGCGGGCACAGCTTCCTGGTCGAGGAGCGGGTGACCGGGCCGCAGGCCAGCACCCGGGCGATCAGCACCAACCCGATCCACACCCTCGATCTGTCCGGTGACGCGTTGCGGACCTACTTCCAGGGCCAGCGGCGCTGGTGGCTACAGCTCACGGACGCGATCGCCGGCGCGCACGAGCGGGGCGTCGTCCTGGCCGACCTGTCCTTCACGAACGTGCTGATCGACGACGGCCCGGACGGCGACGACCCGGACCGTGGCCTGGTGATCATCGACCTCGAGGCGTCGATCCGCGAGGGCGTCGACGAGCCGATGGGGCTGTCCACGCCGGGGGTCGCCAACCCGAACGTGATCGAGGACGGCACGGCCGACCGGGCCGGCGACTGGTACGCGCTGGGCGCCCTGATGCTCGGCTCGCTGCACCCGGTGAACTCCGCCGTCGGCTACCGGCCGGACCTGCTGCCCGGGTTCCTCGCCGCGATGGACGCCGACCTCGCGCTGCCCGCCGGCCTCACCGGCCTGATCCGCGACCTGATGAACCCGGACGTCCGCGGCGACGGGCCCGACCCGGCGACGATCCGGGCACGCATCGCCGCGCTCGACCTCGACACCAACCCCGGCTGGCAGACCCCGGTCCCGCTCGCCCGGCCCGCACCCGAGCCCACCGCCGCGCTGCGCGACCAGGTCTTCGACACCGCGCGCGGGTTCGCCCGCACCATCGCCGCCGCGGCGGACCCGGCCCGCGACGACCGACTGTTCCCCGGCCACCCGTACCAGTACGAGCTGAACCCGTACTCCGTCGCCTACGGTGCCGCCGGCGTCCTGCACGCGGTCCGCTCCGCCGACCCCGTGATCCACGACCTCGAGCCGGCGCCACGTCTGTTGCACACAGCAACGACCTGGCTGCTGAAGAGCCCGGTCCGCCCGGACACCACCCCGCCGGGCCTGTACACCGGCCTGGCCGGGATCGCGTGGGTGCTGGCCGAGGCCGGCCACCGCGAGCACGCCCGCGGCCTGCTCGCCGAGGCCGTGCACAGCCCGCGACTCGCCGCCGAGGCCGGTGTCCTCCAGGGCAGGGCGGGTGTCGGCCTGGCCTGCCTGCGGTTCTGGAGCCGGTACGACGACGGTGAGGCGCTCGGCTGGGCGCTCAAGCTCGGCTCCGAGCTCGCGGACACCGCGATCTACTCCGGCCACCTCAGCAGCGACCTCGACGGCGGCACCGCGCACTGGCCGGACGGCGGACCCGGTGTCCCGGTCGGCTACGCGTACGGCGCCGGCGGAGTCGCGCTGTTCCTCCTGCACCTCGCCCTGGCCACCGGCGACGAGCGCTGGCAGGTGCTCGGGCGCCGGGCGCTGAACTTCGACCTCGCGCAGCTCTACCAGGTCAACGACGTGCTCAGCCTGTTCCCGGCCCGCACCGCCGCGGAACCCGGCCAGGAG
This sequence comes from Kribbellaceae bacterium, assembly GCA_036506875.1. Classification (GTDB taxonomy): domain Bacteria; phylum Actinomycetota; class Actinomycetes; order Propionibacteriales; family Kribbellaceae; genus DASRHY01. The sequence goes on from DASXRB010000834.1 coordinate 3,620, forward strand.
CCGTCGAGCCTGAAGACGTACTGGGACGAGGGCACGGCCGGCGTCGCGACGACCCTGCTGCGCTACCTCGTGGTCCGCCCCGACGCCATGCTGCGCGCCGCCTGGGAGCGCATGCGGCCCGACCTCGCCCGCGGCTACACGGTGATGCCGCAGCTGTTCCACGGCTTGTCCGGGATCGGCATGGCGATGCTCGACGCGGCCGAGCTGATCGGCGACCCGCGGGCCGTCCACGAGGCCTGGAGGACCGCGCAGGGCGTGCTGCGGTTCGTCGTACATCACGACCATGAAGCGTCGCTGCCCGGGGAGCAGTGCCTGCGGGAGAGCCTCGACCTGGCGACCGGGGTGGCCGGGGCGCTGATGTTCCTCGACCGGCTGCTCAAGCACCGGCCGGGCACGCGCACGAATGCCAACTTCGTCCTCGACGACCTGCTCCCGGGCCGTCCGTCCCGGGAGCGCTGACAGCATGGCCGCGGACACCGCACCGGCGACCAGCAGCCGGCAGGCGCTGCGCGGGCTGGCCGCGAACCGGGACTACCGGCTGATGTGGCTGGGCGACACCGTCTCCCAGGCCGGGTCGTCGGCGTCGGTGCTGGCCTACCCGCTGCTCGCGCTGTCCGCGACCGGCTCGGTGCTCGACGCCGGCCTGATCGCCACCGCCGGCTTCGTCGCGCAGATCGTCGGGCAGGTCCCGGCCGGGTACCTCGGTGACGCCGTGAACCGGCGCCGGCTGATCGTCGGCAGCGGGATCCTGCACGGCTTCATCGTGACGGCGATCACGGTGATGGCCGCGACCGGCCGCTACACGTCGACCGGGATGCTCGCGCTGTCCGCGGCCGGCGCGCTGACCGCGACACTGCGCGGCCCGGCCAAGATCCAGGCACTGCGGATCCTGGTCGAGCGCCGCCAGCTGGCCGAGGCGGTCGCCGTCACCACCGGCCGCGGCTACGCCCTCGATCTGGTGATGCCCGCCGCCGGCGGCGCGCTGTTCACCCTGCACCCGGCGCTGCCGTTCGCCGTCGACGCGGTGACGTTCTGGTTCGCCGCCGCGAGCACGGCGCTGATCCGCACCGACCTCGGCCCGGACCGCCGCGCGACCTGGAGACCGCCGTCGTCCAGCGCGTTCACCGCCGGCTGGTCGCTGCTGTGGCGGGACGCCTTCCTGCGCGGCTCCACGCTGTACGCGACGGTGTCCAACCTGCTGGTGTCCGCGGTGCTCTACACCGTGCTGCTCGGCAACGGCGCGGTGAACGCGTGGAGCAGCGGTCTGGCCGTCACCGCCGCGGCCGCGGCAGGTCTGCTCGGCGCCACCGTCGCGCCGCACCTGCAGCGCCGGCACCCGCTGCACCACGTCCTCGTCCTGGTCTGCGGCGTCCGCGCCGCGCTGGTGCTCGCCACCTGCCTGGTCGACCAGCCGCTTGCCAGGGTCGCGGCGCTGGTGGCGGTGATGTTCTGGACGCCGGTCACGGCGACGTCGATGGCGACGGCCAAGCTGCTGCGCGTCGACGCGGACGTGCTCGGCCGGGTCAGCAGCGCCCAGAACATCGTCGGCTCCCTGGCCCTGCCACTGGCCCCGATCCTGGCCGGCGCGCTGGTACACGCGGCCGGCCCGCTGCGGTCCTGCGTGGTCCTCGGCGCGGGCTTCGCCGTGCTCGCCGCGGGCGCCGCCCTGGTCCGCGGCCTGCGCGTCTGGGCCGCCGAATGACCCGGCACCGGTCGTGGTACACCTCCGTGGCGAATATGGGGGCCGCGCCCCCATGTGCGACCGCGGCGGACCTGAGAGCGTCGGTGGCGTGAACCAGACCAGTCAGGCGGTGCGAGTGCAACCGGCCCCGTCGTACACGGGCCGCGAACACCCGGCCGACAGCGGCTGGGGCCAGGCCCTCGCGGCGTGC
>DASXRB010000835.1:0-9103 GCA_036506875.1 Kribbellaceae bacterium
CGGCGCCTGCCCCCCGGCCTGTTGCGCGACGCCGCCGAGTTCCTGCCCGCATGCCTCACGACGGCCCGGCGTCTGCGCACCGACAATGAGGTCCCGCGCAGGGCGAAGGTCGCGCTGCTGATCGCAATCCTGTGGGTGCTCTCGCCGGTCGACCTGCTCCCCGAGTTCCTGCCCGTGGTCGGGCCGCTCGACGACGTCGTCGCCGTCGTCCTGCTGCTGCGGTACGCGGCGCGCAGCATCCCGCGGGAGACACTGCTCGCCGCCTGGCCGGCGAGCCCGCGGCTGCTCAACCGGTTGCTCGGCCGGGCGGCGGCGGAACCGGACGCCGCCGAGGGCTGAAGTTGTCGGATTCGTGAGGTAGGGTCTCGCGCTGTCGGTGTCGGGGACCGATCACGTACGCATGTCCGACTTTGGTGAGGCGTTTACATGTCCGACCCGACACCGCCGTCCGGCGGAGAGAACAACTGGTGGCGCGGCGAGGGCGACGCCGTCCCGCCGCAGCCTGGAGCTCCGGTACCGCCGGGCCAGTCTCCGTACCGCCGAGCACCGCAGGGCCCGCCGCCTGGACAGGTCCCCGGACAGGCGCCCTACGGTACGACCGGGCAGCCGCCGTACGGCCAGGTCCCGCCGGGCCACTCGCCGTACGGGCCGCCGACCGGTCCGGGCTCGTTCGGGCAACCGGCGCCGGGACAGGGCGGACCGTACCGGCCTGACGACACGCGGCCGCTGTTCGGACAGCCGCCGTACGGGAACGTGCCCCCGGGCCACGGCTTCGCCCCCGGCCAGTTCCAGCCCGGCTTCCCCGGCGGTCCGCACCAGCCGGGCGGCCCGGGCAAGCCGTCGCGCAGGAAGCCGTGGATCTTCGGCGGCGCGGCCGCGCTCGTGGTCGCCCTGGTCGCCGGCGGCGCCGTCGCCCTGACGTCAGGCGGGGACGACGACGCGGCCGCCGAGACCGGCGCGACCACGTCGACGACCTCGGACGCGACCGCGCCGATCCCCAGCGGCTCGTTCACCGACGGCCTGTCGTCGACCGGTCCGACCCCGGCGTCCGCCAAGCCGACGCCCGCCGAGCGCAAGCGCACCCTGAAGGACATCGACGCCGGGATCGCGATCTACGACGACGTCTACATCCAGCCGGCGAGGGGCTGGAAGAAGGAGAAGAAGACCAAGGACACCGTGTGGCTGCTGGCCCGCGGCAAGGGCATCGTCGTCGTGACGGTCGACCCGTTCGGCGTGGACGCCTTCGAGGCGGTGCCGCACGTCGTGTCCGGCCTGGTCAAGGCCGACCGGCTGACCGGGGTGAAGAAGGGGCCGGCGCGGAAGCTGAAGCCGGCGAACTCGAACATCGCCGGCGAGGCGCAGCAGAACTTCTCCGGCCGGCTGCACACCTCCGACGGCGTCACCCTGTCGCTGGTCGGCAAGTGCACCACGATCACGGGCGTCGAGTCGATCCACAACGTGACCGTCAGCGTGTGCATCGAGGCGCTCAAGTCCGAGTACACGCCGGCCTTCCGCGACTACGCGAAGATGCTCGCCTCGGTCACCCGGTCGATCTGACGGTTGCGCGGCTGCGCACAATGGCGGCATGCGTGTGCGGGCTCCGGAACTCAAGGGTCGCGGCTGGCTGAACACCGGTGGCGAGCAGCTCGGTCTCGCGGACTTCCGCGGACGCTTCCTGCTGCTCGACTTCTGGACGTTCTGCTGCATCAACTGCCTGCACGTGCTGGATGAGCTCCGGCCGTTGGAGGAGAAGTACGGCGACGCCCTCGTGATCGTCGGCGTCCACTCGCCGAAGTTCGCGCACGAGGCCGACCCGGCGGCGCTCGCGGCCGCGGTCGAACGGTACGAGGTGGCGCACCCGGTGCTCGACGACCCCGACCTGGTCACCTGGCAGGCGTACACCGCCCGCGCCTGGCCGACCCTCGTGCTCGTCGACCCGGACGGCTACATCGCCGCGCAGTACTCCGGTGAGGGCCACGCGCACGCTCTCGACGCCCTCCTCGAGGACCTCGTCGGCAAGCACGAGCAGGCCGGCACCCTGACCCGCGGCCGCTCGCCGTACGTGCCGCCGGCCACCGAGCCGACCGACCTGCGCTTCCCGGCGAAGGCGATCCGCGTGCCGGGCAACGGCTTCCTGGTCGCCGACGCCGGGCACCACAGCCTGGTCGAGCTGGCCGCCGACGCCACCACCGTCGTACGACGGATCGGCACGGGCACACGCGGCCTGACCGACGGCGCGGCCCACGAAGCGCGGTTCTCCGAGCCCAACGGCCTGACCGTGCTGCCGGCCGGGACGGCACGACAGACCGGGTACGACGTGGTCGTCGCCGACACCGTCAACCACGCCCTCCGCGGCGTGAGCCTTGCCACGGGCAGCGTCCGAACCCTGGCCGGCACCGGCACCCAGTGGATGGACGGCGACGGCACCACCAACCTCAGCTCGCCCTGGGACGTGGCCTGGTGGCGCGACCGGGTCTGGGTCGCGATGGCCGGCCTGCACCAGCTGTGGACGTACGACCCGCTGACCGGCGCCGTCGAGGTCGCCGCCGGGACCACGAACGAGGGCCTGCGCGACGGTGCGCCCGCGCAGGCCTGGTTCGCCCAGACCTCCGGCCTGGCGGCGACCGAGGACCGGCTCTGGCTGGCCGACTCCGAGATCTCGGCGCTGCGCTGGATCGACGACGACGGCGTGCACACCGCCGTCGGCACCGGCCTGTTCGACTTCGGCCTGCGCGACGGCAAGGCCGGTGAGGCGCTGCTCCAGCACCCGCTCGGCGTCACCGCGCTGCCGGACGGCTCCGTCGCGATCGCCGACACCTACAACAACGCCGTACGACGGTTCGACCCGCGCGCCGAGACCGTCGAGACGATGGCCACCGGACTGGCCGAGCCGAGCGGAGCCGTTGTCGACGGCGACGAGCTGGTGGTGGTCGAGTCGGCCGCGCACCGGCTGACCAGGGTCCCGCTCGGCGCCCACGCGCGCGCCGACGAGTTCAGCCGCCGCACCCAGCGGCCGCCGGCGGACCTCAAACCCGGTGAGGTCACCGTCGCGGTCGTGTTCGACCCGCCGCCCGGGCAGAAGCTGGACGACCGCTACGGCCCGTCGACCCGGCTGCGGATCTCGGCGACGCCGGAGGCGCTCATCACCGACGGCGCGGGCGACTCCACCGACCTCACCCGGGTGCTCACGATCAACGATCGGGTCGGCCACGGCGTACTGCACATCGCCGTACAAGCCGCGTCATGTGACGAGGGCGAGGCCGAGTTCCCCGCCTGCCACATGCATAGGCAGGACTGGGGAGTACCGGTCCGGACTACCCCCGACGGTCCGGACCGCCTCGACCTCGTCCTCTCGGGAGGCAGCTGACCGTCGTCAGCCGTGGTGTTGCTGGTCCTCGTGGTGGATCACGTGTGTGATGCCGTGCTTGCGGTCGTACCTCGCGATCTCCGGGGTCGTGTCGTAGGTCTCGTCGACCGTGGTGTCGTGGACCCGGTACTGGTCCTCGACCTCGGGGTCGACCTCGTGGTGCTCGACCTCGCGGCGCCGGTTGCTCAGGATCAAGGTGAGGACCATGCCGAGGGCTCCTGCCGCCATCAGGATGTAGCCCATCGCCGTCAGGTCGACGCCACTGAACCGGTCCGACACCGCCCAGGCGAGGATCGCGCCCAGGGTCAGCAGGAAGATGCCCGCGGGAATGCTCATCGTGGCCTCCTCGAAGAGTCCGTCCCCGTCATGGTCGACGCTAACCACCCGCGTCGTTACGGTCACGCGGCGGCGCGTCTGCGGCGCGTCGTACCCCATCCGCCGTCCGGCGAGCGGCCCCGAGCGCCCGTACGACGGCCCGCCGTCAGCCGCGGACCGACTCCCGGACCAGCGCCGCCACGTCGGCGAACCGGCGGATGGCGTCCGGCTCGTCCGAGGCGAGGATGAAGCCGCTGATGCCGTGCCGGCCGGTGAGCTCGCGGAGCTGCGCGGCCCACACCCGCTCCGGCCCGCGCAGGAAGCCGTTGCCGTCGGCATCGAACGACCCGGACAGGTTGTAGAGCCGGCGGATCGCGGCCGGTGAGCGGCCGGCGCGGACGGCGGCCGCGTCGATCTCCGCGTTCCATCGCGTCGAGCAGCTCCGGACCGGCGTACGCGCTGCTGACCAGCCAGCCGTCGCCGAGCCGGCCGATGAGCCGGAGCATCTGAGGTCTGGCCGCGCCGATCCAGATGCCGATGTCGTGCGCGGGCGCCGGACCGCGCTTGGCTCCGCTCAGCCGGTAGTGCGTGCCGTCGGTCCGGGCTCCGCCGCCCTCGGTGGTCCACAGCGCCCGGATGACCTCGATCGCCTCCGCCAGCGCCTCGACGCTCTCGCCGGGTGAGCGGTGCGGCCCGCCGTTGGCTGCGATCGCCTCCCAGAACGCGCCCGCACCCAGGCCGAGCTCGACCCGGCCGCCGCTCAGCAGGTCCAGACTGGCGGCGCTGCGAGCCAGGACCGCGGGCGGCCGGAGCGGCAGGTTGGCCACGTTGGGCGCCACCCGCACCCGGCGCGTCCGGGCCGCGATCACCGACAGCAGGGTCCAGGCGTCCAGGAAACGCGGCTGGTAGGGGTGGTCCTGCACCGTCACCAGGTCCAGCCCGGCGTCCTCGGTCAGCCGCGCGAGAGCGACCACGCCGTCCGGATCGGCCGCCCTCGGAGTCAGGAAGGTCCCGAACAGCACGTCGTGCCCGTAGTCCGTCACTTGCTCAGCCCTCCGTCGTACGCGGAGTCTTCCGGCCATCATCCACCGGCGCGGTTGTGACCTGTCTGGCGGCGCGTCGTACCCGCCGACTGGTTGGATGCGGCGCATGGGCGAGTACGACGGGTTCGCGGTGAGCGTGGACGGCGCGGTCGGGTGGCTGACGATCGACCGGGCGGACAAGCGGAACGCGGTGACGAGCGCGATGTGGCAGGTGCTGCCCGAGGTGCTCGCCGGGCTGGCCGCCGACCCGGCCGTGAAGGTCGTCGTGGTCACCGGTGCGGGGCCGAGCTTCTCGGCGGGTGCGGACATCGCCGACCTGGTCGCGGGCGACGACCCGGCGGACCCGATGGCGGCGATCCGCGCACACAACCTGCGCGCGCAACGCGCGTTGCGGGAGTTCCCGAAACCGACGGTCGCGATGATCCGCGGCCACTGCATCGGCGGCGGCCTGGAGATCGCGGCCTGCTGCGACCTGCGGTTCGCCGACCGTACGGCGACGTTCGGGGTGACGCCGGCACGGATCGGTGTCGTCTACCCGCCCGAGGCGATCCGGTCGCTGGTCGACCTGGTCGGTCCGGCGACCGCGAAATACCTGCTGTTCAGCGGGGAGCTGCTGACCGCGGACGAGGCCTGTGCGAAGGGCCTGGTCGACCGGGTGCTCGATCCGGACTCGCTCGATGACGACGTACGACGTTTCGCCGGCGTGCTGCTGTCGCGGTCCCAGCTCACGATCCACGCCGTGAAGGAGACGGTGGCAGCGCTGCTGGACGGCACCGACCCGGAGCCGCGGGCCCGGCAGCGGTTCCTGGAGACGTTCAGCAGCGGTGAGCTGCCGGAGGGGGTCGCGGCGTTCCGGGAGAAGCGCCCGCCGCGCTTCGCGTGGGCACCCTGATCGCCGAACGACTGCCGGACGGGCCGCTTGAACCGTGAACGGCCGGGGTACGGGGTTGCCGTCATCGAGTCGAGGAGGAGCGATGGATGGCAGCACTGTGCTCTGGATCGTGCTGGCGGTGATCGCCGTCCTGGTCGCGGTTGCGCTGGTCGTCATGATGATGCGGCGCACGAGCAGGAGGCTCGACCGCGACCGCGAGGCGGCCAACGAGCTGCGGCAGCGCGCCGCGGCCGAGACCCCGGCGGTGGAGAAGCACGAGGCGGTCGCGCACGAGGTGCAGGCGAGGGCTCGCACGGCGCGGGCCGAGGCCGAGCAGAAGCTGGCCGAGGCCGAGCGGCTCGAGGCCGGGGCGCACGAGCGGAGCCGGATCGCCGAGCAGTCCCGGGACGACCTGAACGAGCGGCTGCGCCGCGCCGCCGCGCTGGACCCCGACTCGGTCGACCCCGACACCCCGGCCGACCGAGCCGACATGGCGACGGGTCCGCGGACCGCGGCCCGCCCGGCCTCCGAGGCGAGCACCGCCGACACCGGCTGGCAGCGCAACCCCGACACGTCGGACACCAGCTGGCGTCCGGAGCCGCGGCCGCCGCGCGCCGAGCAGCCGAGCGGTGAACGAGAGCCAGACCCGCGGCTGGCCGACCCTGGCTGGCAGGCCGGTCAGCCGCCGGCCGCCGGTGGGCACGCGCGGCACGGCTCCGCCGAGGCGGAGGACGACGTCGAGCAGAACAACCCCCGGCACGCCCACCGTCACGGCGCCTGAGTCCGATCTCCGGGGAGGCGGCGGCCCCGAACGCCGCTTCCCCGCCTTGCCGGGCAGCGGTCAGATGAGGTAGCGGAACTCGGCGGAGCCGGGTTTGACGCGTTCGATGTCCGGCGGGGCCTTCTCCATCCGGCCCAGCAGGCCGGGCAGGTCGTCGGGGTGGCCGATCTCGATGCCGACCAGCGCGACACCGGTCTCGCGGTTGTTGCGCTTGACGTACTCGAACAGCGTGATGTCGTCGTCCGGGCCGAGCACGTCGTCGAGGAACTGCCGCAGCGCCCCGGGCTCCTGCGGGAACGTCACCAGGAAGTAGTGCTTCAGGCCCTCGTGCACGAGCGAGCGCTCGATGATCTCGCCGTACCGGCTGACGTCGTTGTTGCCGCCGGACACCACGCACACGACCGTTTCGCCCGGCCGCACCCGTACCCTCCCGCGCAGCGCGGCGGTCGCCAGCGCGCCCGCGGGCTCCGCGATCACGCCCTCGGTCTGGTAGAGCTCCAGCATCTCGGTGCAGACCAGCCCCTCGGGCACCGCGTGCAGCTCCGCGCCGCTGCGGCGGACCAGCGGCAGCGTGACCTCGCCGGCCCGTCGTACCGCCGCCCCGTCGACGAAGGTGTCCAGCTCCGGCAGCGTCACCGGCTCGCCGGCCGCGAGCGCCGCGGCCATGCTCGCCGCGCCGGCCGGCTCGACGCCCACGATCCGTACGCCGGGGTGCCGGGTGGCCGCCCAGGTGGCGACGCCCGCGAGGAGCCCGCCGCCACCGACCGGTACGACGAGCACGTCCGGCGGGCCGCCGAGCTGCTCGACCAGCTCGACCGCGACGGTGCCCTGGCCGGAGACCGTGCGCGGGTCGTCGAAGGCGGGCACCAGGGTGGCGCCGGACTGGCGCATCTCGGCTGCCGCGGCCGCGGCGGCGTCGTCGTACGTGTCGCCGGTGACGATCACCTCGACCCGGTCGCCGCCGAGCGCGGCGATCCGGTCGCGCTTCTGCCGCGGCGTGGTCCGCGGGACGAAGACCCGGCCGTGCACGCCGAGCGCACGGCACGAGTACGCGACGCCCTGGCCGTGGTCGCCGGCGCTGGCGCAGACCACCCCGGCCGCGCGCGCGTCGTCGCCCAGCTGGGCGATCAGGTTGTAGGCGCCGCGCAGCTTGTACGACCGGCCGACCTGGAGGTCCTCGCGCTTGAGCCAGACGTCGGCGCCGGTGCGGGCCGAGAGCCGGACGTTGCTCTGCAGCGGGGTACGGACGGCGATGCCGGCGAGTCGCGAGACAGCGGCTTCGACGGTGTCCGCGTCCACAGGCTCCGTTGGTCGTCGTACGGCGGTCTGGGGCGCCTGCATGGGGTGAGCTCTCCTTCGGGAAAAATCGGTCGTATCCAATCGTTCACTTTGTGTAACGAGCGGACCAGTGGAAAGGATGTAGCAGATAACAACCGCTCTCACGGGGACTGGAGGGCAGACTTGGCATGATTCCGTTCCGGCTCTGGGGCGACGCGTTGTGGTGTGGTCAGGAGGTCGTGGGGGCTTCTGAGCACGAAGCCACCATCCGTTCACTGTTACCCGAACCGTTGCCCAGTCGCGGTGCCGATCTCGACACCGTGGCAGATCTCGTGCCTGAACCGGAGAACCGGTTCGACCCGTACGCCGTCGCTGTGCGGGTAGCCGAAAAGGTGGTCGGCTACCTTCCGCAGGACGATGCCCGGCATTATCAGCCGGTGCTCGCGGATCTGGTCGCGCAGGGTTTCCAGCCTCAGGCACCGTGCCGGGTGTCGGCCAGCGAGTGGGAGGCCGCGGACTGGGACCGCAGCGGACTCGGGGTCACCGAGTTCCACGCCAGTGTCGCGCTCGCGTTAGCGCTTCCGCACATGCTCGTGCCGCTCAACCTACCGCCTGCGGGCAACTACCAGTCGCTGCCGCACGGCAGCGCCACCGTCGTGCCGATGGATCACGACGGTTTCGACCTGATCGCGCCGTACATCCGTCCTGAGGGAGAATGCTGGGTCTATGCGACACTGCACGCCGTCGAGCCCGTCACTGCGAAGAACGGCAAGCTGGCGGTGGAGGTTCGCCTCGACGGCGAGCGCGTCGGGCAGCTCGGTCCGAGCTGTAGTGCGGACTTCCTGCCGGCCATCCAGTACCTCGCGGATCTTCGGGCGGAGACCGCGGCGCGGATGATCGTCCGCGGCAACCCGCTGCAGAGCGAGCTCGTGCTGTACGCGGCACGATCGAGCGAGCTGCCGGCGACCTGGCCGGACGGCCTGACGAGGACGCCGGTGGCGACCGCCGAATGGGCCTACTGGATCGGCGACACCAGCAGCGTCTGAGCTTTCCTCGCCCGAGGAGGGTTTGAAGGGGCGTCACCCGCTCTGCCGGGGTGGCGCCCCTTCCCAGTCAGGTGGCGGCCAGGATCTTGTCGATGCCGTCGGTCATGGTCTTCAGCAGTTCGTCGCCGATCGCGATGGCGTCTGCGACATCGGCGTCGGTGACGGCCTCCGCGCGATACTCGGCACCGTTGCGGACATAGCGGAGCTGAGCAGCGTCTCGAACGACAGAGCGCGCGGCGAAGTTGGCGGCGATCGCGCTGGCCGCGTCGAAGGTCGTGGCGTGATGGCCTTCACCGCGTGGCCGCAGTCCCGTGGCGAGGACTAGCGCGAGACAGATCTTGCGGCATGCGTCGTAGCCCAGCTGGAACGCGCCCTCCGGATCGTCGTCCGAACTGGCGGCTG
>DASXRB010000836.1:0-2263 GCA_036506875.1 Kribbellaceae bacterium
CGGACTCCTCAATCACGAGGACTGCTGTTATCCCAGCACGACAGGCCAGCAGCTCATGGCCACGTTGCTCTTCAACCTGGGCATCACGCCACACGTGCTCCGGTAAGGGAGGGACAGCCTTCTACCCCCCAGTAACAAGAATGCTCTCGACCGTCACCGGTACGCCGTTGACCGCCGCCGTGCCCGCCAGCTCGTCCACCAGGCCCGCGTCGGTCACGTCGTTGACGCTCACCCCGTCGACGGTCGTCGCGACCGACAGCCGCACACCCGGCCGGGCGTGACCGAAGCCGTGCGGCAGGCTCACCACGCCCGGCATCATGTCGTCGGTGGCCGCGACCTCCACCTCGACCGCACCGGACGCCGACGTCACCCGGACCCGGTCGCCATCGGCCAGCGACCGCTCCTTCAGGTCGGCCGGGTTCATCAGCAGCTGGTGCCGCGGCCGGCCCTTCACCAGCCGCGCGGAGTTGTGCATCCAGGAGTTGTTGTTGCGCAGGTGCCGCCGCCCGATCAGTAGCAGCCCGTCCGCGTACGCCGTGTCCAGCAGGGTTCCCGCCACGCGTGGCAGGTCACCGGCGATCAGCGACGGCATCAGGTCGATGCGCTTGTCGCGGGTCCGCAGCGCACCCGGCAGGCAGGGCTGCAGCGGGCCGAGGTCAATCCCTCCGGGGCTGCGTCGCAGCTGCCGCAGGCTGAGCTTGTACGGCCCGGTCCGCAGCCCGAGGTCGACGATCCGGGCCGGCGTCAGCCGCAGCATCGCCAGCACCGGCAGCATCCGCCGCAGCCGCTTCAGGCTGATCGAGCGCCGGGCGAACCGCAGGCCGAGGTCGCGGAAGATCTCCCAGTCGTGCCGCGCGCCGTCCGGGCGCGGCAGCACCGCCGGGTTCCAGCGCGCCGTGTTCCGCACCGCCAGCTGGTGGAAGGTGAGGTCGTAGTGGTCGCGCTCCAGCAGCGGAGTCGGCGGCAGGATCACGTCGGCATGCCGGGTGGTCTCGTTCACGTACGGGTCGACCGCGACCATGAAGTCCAGTGACTCCAGCGCCTTGTCCAGCTTGTCGCCGCTCGGGGTCGACAGCACCGGGTTGCCGGCCACCGTCACCATCGCCCTGATCTGTCCCTTGCCGGGCGTCAGGATCTCCTCGGCCATCGTTGCCGAGGGCAACTCACCGCCGAACTCCGGCAGCCCGCGGACCCGGCTCTTCCACCGGCCGAGGTGACCGCGGCCGAGCCTGCGCAGGATGTCGACCGCCGGCCGCGGGAACATCACCCCGCCGGGCCTGTCGAGGTTCCCGGTGACGATGTTGAGCACCTGGATCGCCCACTGGCACACCGCGCCGAACCGCTGCGTCGACACGCCCACCCGGCCGTAGACGGCGGCGCGGTCGGTGGTCACCAGCTCGCGAGCGATGGTGCGGATCGCGTCCGCGTCGATGCCCGTCACCGGCGCCGCGCGCTCCGGCGTCCACTCCGCGACCGCCTCCCGGACCTGCTCCAGACCGTCGACGTACGACGGGAGCTCCGGCACGCCGTCGGCCAGCACCTGGTGCAGCAGCGCCAGCAGGAACGCCGCGTCCGCGCCCGGCCGGATGAAGTGGTGCTCGTCGGCGACCGACGCCGTCTCGGTCCGCCGCGGGTCGATCACGACCACCTTGCCGCCGCGCGCCTGCACCGCCTTGAGCCGTCGCGCGAACCCGGGCGCGGTCATCATGCTCCCGTTCGACGCCAGCGGGTTCGCGCCGAGCATCAGCAGGTACGACGTCCGGTCGATGTCGGCGACCGGCACCATCAGCTGGTGCCCGTACAGCAGGTGCACGGCGAGCTGGTGCGGCAGCTGGTCCACCGAGGTGGCGCTGAACCGGCTCCGGGTACCGAGCAGCTTGATCGCCGGCAGGCCGTGGGTCATGAAGCCGAGGCTGTGCACGTTGGGGTTGCCGAGGTAGACGCCGACCGCGTTCGTGCCGTGCTCGGCCTGGACCTCGGCCAGCCGCCGCGCGACCAGGTCGTACGCCTCGTCCCACTCCAGCTCGGCCCATCCGCCCGCGGTGCGTCGTACCGGCTTGCGCAGCCGGTCCGGGTCGGTCTGCAGGTCGCGCAGCGCGACCGCCTTCGGGCAGATGTGCCCCTTCGACAGCGGGTCGGCCTCGTCGCCGCGGATGTCGGTTACCGTCGGGCCCTCCGGCCCGTCGGCGACGGTGACGAGGATGCCGCAGATCGCCTCGCACAGGTTGCACGAGGTACGCCGCACGGTGGTCTCGGTCATGGG